>DASZDV010000714.1:0-7632 GCA_035941575.1 Pyrinomonadaceae bacterium | reverse complement strand
AACTCGCGGCCGGAGATGTTTTTGCGAGTTACTTCTGCCAATGCGTCTTCGAGTACCGTCGTTAGTTGTTCTGCCGGAATTTCAAACTCGTGCGGCACCGGCACGGTTACCAGCAACGCTGAAGAAATCTGTAATGCCTGTTGCGCGCGGTAAATTGCGACGACTTCTTCAGATGTGTTTGCCCGTGCATCCACCGGCAAGCCGCTACGGCGTGAGTAGAACGCCGGCAGTTCATCGCACTGATAACCGACCACAGTGACCCCATGTGTTTCCAGCCATTCACGCGTCGCCGGCAAGTCCAAAACGATCTTTGCTCCCGAGCACACAACAACGATCGGAGTGCGAGCAAGTTCAGGCAGATCCGCCGACACGTCTGGCAACGACCCGCGATGAACGCCACCGACACCGCCGGTAGCGAAAACTTTGATTCCAGCACGATGAGCTAACCACGCCGTCGATGCGACAGTGGTCGCGCCGGTCCACTTTTGCGCCACCGCGATCGGAATATCGCGTGTGCTGATCTTTTTTACGCCGTCACTTTCCGCAAGTGATTTCAGTTGTTCGCTGCTGATACCAACACACAACTTACCCTCGATAACAGCGCTCGTCGCCGGCACGGCGCCGCTATCACGAACAATGCTTTCCAAACGACGAGCAGTTTCAAGATTCACGGGCCTCGGCAAACCATGCGCGATTACAGTCGACTCAAGCGCCACCACCGGACGGTGCGCTTCTATCGCCGCCGCAACTTCTTCGCTGATGTGCAACATTTCTCGTGTCACCGTGACGGCACTCCTGGGCGTGCAGCTTTTCTGTTCAACGAAAAAACTGTTCCACCGCCGTCGCGCGGCTGCCAGGCGATCTGTGCATCGATCAAACCGGCACGCGCGCGCATGTTAGCGAGCCCGCGCCCGTCCACCTTCGTGGGCTGCGATTCAAACGGGCGGCCGTTGTCTTCGATGCGTAGTGAAAACTCGCCGTCCGCGGAGCTGCTGACGAACATCTTCACTTCAGTTGCGCCGGCGTGGCGCCAGATGTTGTTCACGGCTTCCTGGACGATGCGATAGATCTGCATCTGCACACTTGGCGGCAACCCGCTTCGTTCTTCGACCGCTTCGTCACAGTGAAACTCATATTCGAATCGCTTCTCGGGAGGTGCATCCTGCACTGCGTGCGACAACGCAAACTCAAGTGCCGCGGCGAAGCCAACATTCTGCAATACGGACGGACTCAGGTCTTCGCAAATGCGTCGCACTTCCTGCGAGATCGATTCAATCTCGCCGCGCAAAGCCGCGGATTGTTTTCCTGAAGGCTCACCGTTGTTCTTGATCTGGTCGGTCAACAGCGCGAGGTGACGAAGATCCGCCAGCGTTTGATCGTGAAGATCGCGAGCGATGCGGCGGCGTTCGCGTTCAGCTTCGTTCGCGAGGTTCAGACGCGCATCGGCGAGTTCGCGGTTCGCATCCACTAGTGCGGCGCTTGTGGCGACAATGCGACGCCGTTCGAGAATGGCCCACAACAAGGCCAGTAGTGCGAGTGCAAGCAGAATCGCCAACGCAGTTGAAGTCCATGGGAACGGCGCACTTGCAACCGTGAATGAAAAAGTCAGCGGCGTTGAAGGCGTCAGATCCTTGCTGAACGCTCGTGCAGTCACGGTGTACTTGCCCGGCTTCAATCCTTCCATCGTGAACTGTGGGTCGCGCGACAGCCTTTGTCTTGCTGTTTGCCCGCTGCTGTCTGCCAACGTAAACGCATACTGAAACTGCTCCGGAAACGTGCGGCTGCTGATTGCCGTTACCTCAAGCAGCAAACTGTTTTGCGGGTATTCAAGATCCAAGCCGGCCTGAAGTTCCGATGGAGCGTGAACACGTTTGCTAAGGATGCGTGTTACCGACAATGCCGGAGCGAAACGGCCGGGCTCGTAGCGCGCGATGCCGCGGTTTGTTCCAATTAACAACACCTCGCCGCCCTCAGCTTTGCGTTGCGGCAAGACGGCAAAAACATTTTGCGACGGCAGTCCCTGTTCAGAATCGAGTTCGGAAACAACTGGTCCAACGACCGGATCCAACAGAATCCGCATGAGTCCGCTTCCACGCGTGCCGCACCAGATTTCGTTCACTTGTTCCGACTGTCCGGCAAGAACGAATCGCGCATCGACGTTCTGCAACGCCAAAGTGCATCCGCCGGCGGAGCGGCAGAGGTAAACGCCGGCGGAGGTTCCGAACCACAGCGAACCATCAGGAGTGCGCGCCATCGAGCGCACTGCCGGTCCTTTCAATATTGCAAATGCGGGCTCATCACGAATCGTTTTTCCATCCGAAGCAAACACACCGTCTTTCGCTGTGCCGATCAGTAGCCGTTCCTGGCCGTCCGCAAGAAGACTGATTACTTCCCGAGAGTTCGGCGCCGAGGTGGCCCACGTCAAACTCGTACGCCCGCCATCGATCCGTTCGACACCGCGTCCGAAGATTGCGTAATAGGTCGCGCCGTTGAACTGAGCGATCGAACGCACGCTGCCTGCGCCGTCTGCGGAGATCGAACCCGATTCGAGTCGCGCGAACTGTTGCTCTTCCAACGAAACGCCTTGTTTCGGTGAAACGTAAAAACCGCTTACTGATGCAACCAGCAAACGCTGCGAGCGATCTTCAGCAACCGCGTAGACGATGTTTTGACCGAGACCGGGAACGAGGTTCCACGCAGCAGCTTTTTCGTCGTAAACAAAAAGCCCGCGATTCGTGCCCGCGATGGTTTTGCCGCTGCTGGTTTGGTAAAGCGCACGGACAAAGTTGCTGTCGCTGTTATCACCGACAGACTCGACGCGCGGTGCGTGCGGATCAAAGCGGCAGACCCCGCGGTCAGTGCCGAACCAGATCACCCCTTCGCGATCCGCGAAGATCGCGTACACGTGGTCCGAACGCAGACCACCGGCCGTGCCATCAAACGTGAACCGCTGCGTCTTCTCGCTTGAAACGCGAAATACGCCCCGTCCATCAGTGCCAATCCACATTTCATCGCCAATGGCTTTCAACGCGAGCACTGGACCAGTTGCAGCCTCAGAACGCCTCAAATCGGAAGGCCCGTTGCCGGTTAGTGCGCCTGGTTCTTCCTTTCGCGCTCGTGCGCCTGCCCACAGCTTGCCGTCTTTGTCGCGTTCGAGCGCGTTGATGAAAAAGACTGACGGCCTGGACGGAGGCTCCTTAGCGGCGCCGTTCTCGAGTTCAAGCACGCCGCGGCTCAAGGTACCGATGAGCAGTTGGTTGTTGAATCGGTTGATGCTGGTGATGGGAAGTGGACCAGGCCGGTCTCGATCGGCACTCTGCAATGGTTCGTTTACCAGCGCGCGTGTCTGGAGTGTTGCGCCTGCGCGGCACTCGAACACGTTTCCCTGCTCGGTCGTCATGAACGCGGAGCCGCCGGCGGTAACGATTGCCGAAACTGCCTGTGTACTCGTTTCTTTGATTCTTTCGAAAACGCCGTTAGTGAAACGCGCGGCTCCGGATTCAGTTCCGACCCACATCGCGCCGTCTTGATCGACTTGCAATGCCAGCACCCGCCCGGCCGGCAACGCCGAATCGTTGATCGCGACTGTTCGACGCCCGTCGAATTTTGCGAGACCCGCTTCAGTGCCGAACCACATTGCGCCATCGCTCGTTTGCGCAATCGCGCGCACACGATCCGAAGGCAGTCCGTGAAACAACGTGACTGCGCCCCATTGATGCAGACCGGTTATCGGTGTTGGTGAAGGCGATGGAGACGGTGACGGTGACGGGGACGGAGATGCTTGCGATTGTGCGTCGCCGGTTTGCGCTGACGAGTTATGACGAGAAGAGAAGAACAGGCCGCCGAGCACTAACACGCAGGCGACGGGCGCCAGCAGCCGAAACCAAACCACGGATTTCATTTACTCTTCTTCGACGCCGCTTCACGTTTCTGTTCGTCGGCAAAACGCTTCTGATCTTTTTGCAGCCAGCCTTCGAGATCATTCGCGGCCTTTTCGAGCTCGTCGCTGTTGAGAAGGCCGCGGCGAAGCGCTTCAAAAAACGCGCGCGTGCGAATGTTGTAGGCGAGTTTCTCGTAAGCTTCCTGATCCGTACCTTCCGCGACACTCACGAAGAGTTTTTCGTAGAGGGTCGCGAGGCGGCTTTCGACGCCGCGTAGACTCAGTGAACACTTGCGTGCGATGGCCCAGTTGGAAAGTCCGAGTGCGAGATAATAGAGCGCCTCTGCCTCAAACTCCGTCAGCAACGGCCGCTTGAACGAATCCTTGAATGCCGGATCGATCATGTCGGCGCCATCTTCCAGAACGGCCGCGACAAATCTAAGGAAGCGCGATTCAGGATTGTTCTTATGAATAAACCCGTACGCGGGCGGCGGATCGACAGACTTGACGATCTTGCGGATCTCGTTGATGTAGATCTCGTGAGGAAACTGCGTCCAGAAGATGATGCGCGCCGTAGGAAACTCACGCCAGATAGCGCGCGCGGCTTTTACGCCCGAGAGCTTCGGCATCTGGATGTCGAGGATGCAGACTTCCGGCTTCTCACCCAGCGCCAGCTTTACCGTTTCCTCACCGTCTCCCGCCTCGAACACCGGCACGTGCGACGGAAACTCTTTCTCGAGTATCTCGCGCAGGTAGTGGCGTTGGGCCATGTTGTCTTCAGCAATGAGAATCGACATGACGTTTTCGATAATAATCCATCCTAGCTCGGTTTGTAATGAGCGGCTCCGTGGCAACCCCTGTCGTCATCCGAGTGAAGCCACAGCAACGAAGGCACTTGACCGTTAGGCGAGTTGTCCGCAGTATGTCAGCCCATGAGACTCCTGTTTGCAGTTTTCACGCTTTGTGTTCTGTCTTCAACGGTGTACTGCCAAACGGCCGGCACCGAACCGCGCGATGAACGACTCTGGCAACGTGCGCTCGCAATTCATCGTCGCGCGATCGTGATAGACACGCACAACGACGTTACCACGCCGATGACCAACGACGATTTCGATCTGGGTGGCTCGCCTCCGGTGCCTTACCGCACGAACATCGCGCGCATGAAACAGGGTGGTCTAACAGCGGAATTCTTTTCTCTTTACGTCAAACCGTGGTACGTCCAACACGGCGGCGCAGCCCGACGAACGCTCGACATGATCGACTCGGTTTACCGCGCGGTCGAACGTCATCCGCGCGATCTCATGCTGGCCACGTCAGTAGCGGACATTCGACGCGCGAAGAGAGTCAACAAGATCGCGGCGTTGATGGGAATCGAAGGTGGACATGCGATCGAAGACTCGTTGCCGACGTTGCGCGAGTTTTATCGTCTTGGCGTTCGTTACATGACGTTGACGTGGAACAACACGAACAACTGGGCCGACGCGGGCCGGGGCGAAAAGAAGTACGGTGGTCTGAACGACTTCGGCCGCGAAGTTGTGCGCGAGATGAACCGTTTGGGAATGCTCGTTGACGTGTCGCACGTTTCGGATGACACGATGAGCGACGTGCTCGATATTTCGAAGGCCCCAATCATCGCATCACATTCTTCGGCACGTGCGCTGAGCGATGTGCCGCGCAACATTCCGGACGATTTGCTAAAACGGATTGCAAAGAATGGCGGCGTGGTCCAGGTCAACTTCTACAGCGTGTTTGTCGACGCGAAAACGGTTGCGCCGCAGAGCGCCGAACGCGACGCACGATTGAAAGCACAGCAGGACGCGATCAACGAAAGATACAAGAACGATCCTGAGCGTCTTGCCGAAGAGAGCGACAAACTCGAAGCGGCGAATCCGCTGCCGCCGTTGCCGATCTCGAAACTGATCGACCACATAGATCACATCGTCAAAGTTGCCGGCATCGACCACGTAGGTATCGGCGCTGACTTCGACGGCGCCAACGACATGCCTGAAGGCGCGAAAGATGTTTCGATGTTGCCCAACATCACGTATGAACTATTGAAGCGTGGTTACAGCGAGCGCGATATTCGAAAAGTTTTAGGCGAGAACTTATTGCGCGTGTTTGCGGAAGCCGAACGAGTCTCGCGGGGCATGAGTCGCTCGCTCAGCGGCGACGGAAGTACCAGGCGAATTAAATAAAAAAAGAGCACGGCATCGCGCCGCGCTCCAAAACAGAAAAGAAGAGAGTTTGAAGATTAGCGATTCTGGCGACCCTCGCCAACGTCAGATTTGCCCGAAGTGCCAAAGTCATCCTTGATGTGTCTTGGCTCGCCTTCCTGGCCCTGACCCGTGCCGCGCTTGCCTGTGGAAAGGTCATCCTGTTCGACATTACGTCCAGGACTCTGCGAGCCCTTCTGCTGGCCCTGCTGGCCTTGTTGACCCGGCTGGCCGGCGCCACCCATGTTTCTATCGAGGTCGTCGTTTCTCATCCTGTCATCTGCCATTTCGGTTTCCCTCCCCCATTTGCGGTATGGTTTCGACCGGAGGTGACAATGAGCACGATTCTCCGGCCCGTTTTAATAGCCACCAACTTCCAATTCAACATTCGTGCCAGCAGAACCGCGCGAAAATTGCGGCGTTTGCGGACTCAAGCGCGTCTTAAAACCAATCCTGCGGGACGTGAAACGATACACAGCACGCGTGTTATCATGCGTCATATCTTCATGACTGCGGCAGGACTCTATATTCACATTCCGTTTTGTCGTTCGCGCTGCTCGTATTGCGACTTCGCTACCGGTCTTTACCAGGCTGAACTCGCTGAACGTTACGTTCGCGCTGTAGTCGAGGATATTCGCTCATGGCCTGCAAAGGGCGCGCGCGTCGATACGATCTATTTTGGCGGTGGCACTCCGTCGTTACTTGAACGATCGCAACTTCAGCGAATGCTCGAGGCCGTGGACCATCAGTTCGCGATCGAGGCCGGCCCGGAGATCACGCTGGAGATCAATCCGGGCAGCGTAACTCTCGGTAAGCTGCGAGACTTCCGTAGCCTCGGCATTAATCGCGCCAGCTTCGGCGCGCAGACATTCGACGATCGAGAACTCGCGAAGTTGGGACGTTCGCATACGGCCTCGGACTCGCGCCGAACTTTCCGGGATCTTCGTGCCGCCGGTTTTGAGAACGTCAGCTTTGATCTAATCGCCGGACTGCCAGGTCAGAGGCTCGCCGGTTGGCAACGAAACGTTGACGAGGCGCTGGAATTACAACCGGAGCATCTGTCGTTCTATTTACTCGAGGTACATTCCGGAACGCCGTTGGCGCAGCATATCGAACGTGGAATCCAGCCAAAGCCGGACGAAGACCTCGCGGCAGTGATGTACGCGCTGATGCTCGAACAGGCGACTAAGGCAGGTTACGAGCATTACGAGATCTCGAATCTTTGTAGACCAGGTTTCGAGTCGCGGCACAACACGAAGTATTGGAACGGCGCGCCGTATTTTGGATTTGGGTGTTCGGCGCATTCGTATGACGGTGGGAAGCGAAGATGGTCCAATCAGCGGGATGTGCTCAAATATGTGGAGACAATTGAACACGGATTTTCGCCGGTTGTTGAAGAGCAGAGTCTAACGGACAGTGATATTCGGGCGGAGAGTCTCTTCCTCGGCCTTCGGTTAATGCGAGGCGTCAGTCTTCAGCACTACCGCGAAAACTTTGGCGTGGATCTTTTTGCGGAGCATTCGAGCGAGCTCCAACGAT
>DASZDV010000713.1:0-2843 GCA_035941575.1 Pyrinomonadaceae bacterium | reverse complement strand
ATCGCGAAGAGGTTTCCTGACGATGGAGTGCTTGGCGAGGAAGAAGGCGAGTCGCCGGGAAGATCCGGAAGACGTTGGATCGTTGATCCGATAGACGGCACGTTTGCGTTCGTGCATGGCGTTCCGTTTTATGGAGTCTTGATTGCGCTTGAGGTCGAAGAGGAATTGATCGCCGGCGTTATAAATATACCAGCGCTCGGCGAGTTGGTTTCGGCTGCAAAAGGCGTAGGGTGTTTTTTGAATGGCGAGCCCACGAGAGTTTCAACCACCGCTGAGCTCAAAGATGCGCTGTTGTTGGCGACTGATTTCACCTCGTGTGAGCGATATGGTTTTGGACGCGCGGCAGAGTTGTTGAGGGCGCGTGCAAAGACGAGCCGCACGTGGGGTGATTGTTACGGATACGTTCTGGTTGCAACTGGTCGAGCAGACGTAATGCTCGATCCGGTGATGAATCTTTGGGACTGCGCGCCGTTGTTGCCGATCATGGAGGAGGCTGGCGGAACGTTTACCGATTGGCGGGGTGTGAGAACAGCGTCCGGCGGAAACTCGATCGCAACAAATGGGAAACTGTTTGACGAAGTGATGAGTTTGGTTGCTTTGGACAATGTCAGTACCACCTCGCGGTAGCGGGTGGGTACGAAACTCGATCCGTTACCCACCCGCTATCGCGAGGTGGTACTGACATTGTCCAAGTTGGTTGGCAAGGAATGATCGTAATACCGGCAATCGATCTTAGAAACGGGCGATGCGTGCGATTGGTGCAGGGGCGGAAGTCTGAGATGACGGTCTACAACGAGAACCCAGTCGAGGTCGCAAAGGAGTTTGCAGCCGTTGGCGCGAAGATGATTCACGTTGTAGATCTCGACGGCGCCTTCGACGGTGCTGAGTCTGCCAATCGCACGATAGTTCGAGAGATCGTCAATGCGGTCGATGTGCCTATTCAATTCGGCGGCGGAATCCGAACGCTTGCGGATGTGGAACAACTTTGCGCCGCCGGCGTCGCTCGTGTTGTCCTGGGGACTGTCGCGGCCGAGTCACTCCTTCTGTTGAAAGATTTCGTGAGTAGTTTTTCTTCCATGATCTGTGTAGGAATTGATGCGCGCGATGGCCGGGTGATGACGCATGGTTGGGAATCCGCTACGCCACTATTCGCTGTCGACCTTGCGCGATCGGTTGCAGAATGTGGTGTCGAACGCATTATCTATACTGACATCGCCCGGGACGGTATGCTTGCTGGGCCAAACATCGAGCAGACGCTCGCTGTCGCTCGAGCCGCGAATCTCAGTGTGACAGCATCAGGAGGCGTCTCGAGTCTCGACGATATAAAACGTCTTCGCGACGCAGGCGACTCACGGCTTGACAGTGTTATCGTCGGCAAAGCGTTATACGAAGGAAAATTCACGCTCGAAGACGCCCTTAGGACCGCGGATAGGGTGGATTAATAAAAGCAGGATAAAGACGAATCATGGCTGAGAAGACCTTCAATGATGGAATTCTAAATGGACGCGTGGCGTTTGTGACGGGTGGTGGAACGGGTATCACAGGCGGAGTAGCGCGCGCACTTGCCGAAGCGGGCGCGAGCGTAGCGCTGACGAGTCGTAAGATCGATCACCTGCAACCAGCCGCAGACGCTATCAACAAAAACGGTGGCAAGGCGCTCGCGGTTGTTGCCGACGTGCGTCAGCCCGAGGAGGTTGAAAAGGCGGTCGCACAAACGATCGAACAGTTTGGCAAGATCGATATCGTAGTGAATGGCGCCGCCGGAAACTTTCTCTGTGCTGCCGAGGAGTTGTCGCCCAATGGATTTGGGACCGTGGTTGATATCGATCTAAAAGGCACGTTCAACGTCTGTCGGGCCGCCTTTGCACAACTAAAAGAGCATCGCGGACAGATCTTAAACATAAGCGCGACGCTCCACTATCTCGGAACACCGTTGCAGCTTCACGTGTCCGCGGCGAAGGCAGGCGTTGATGCGTTAACACGTAATCTCGCCGTCGAATGGGGACGTTACGGAATCCGCGTGAACGCAATTGCGCCTGGTCCGATCGAAGACACGGAAGGAATGAAGCGTCTTGTTCCGGAGCCAATCAAGGAGCGTCTGGTAAAGAAAATCCCTCTGCAACGTTTTGGACGCATTGCCGACATCGAAAAGGCTGCGGTGTTCCTTTGTTCGGATGCCGCGAGTTTTATTAGCGGCGTGGTGTTAGTTGTCGACGGTGGCCACTGGCTCACTGGCACTCGATTGGGTTGAGCCACAAAAAGGCACAAAAGTCACAAAAAAGAAGATGCTAGAACTGCAACCAGCAACATTCGAGGCGTTTGAACGCGAGGCGCGGCAGGGCAATGTCGTGCCGGTCGTGCGCTCGGTGCTGGCGGACTTACACACCCCGGTCGGCGCTTTTATGCGTGTTGCTGGAGATTCGCCCTACGCTTTTCTACTCGAGTCAGTTGAAGGCGGTGAACGGATTGCTCGCTACTCGTTTCTCGGCGCAGAGCCGGAAATGATCGTGCGTGGGAAAGGAATGCAAACTGTCATTGAGCGTGACGGTAAGAGCGAGACATTTCCGATCGTCGCGACTCAATGGGTCAGAGATTATTTTCGCGGCCGTTCGCTCGCACGTCGATCTGGTCTGGTACCGTTTGCGGGCGGCGCGGTCGGCTATCTCGGTTACGATGCGGCGCAATGGTTTGAACCAGCATTGCGTGACGATCACACACAGCCGCTCGACGTTCCAACTGATGCTGTTTGGATGTTCTACCGGAATGTGATCGCTTTCGATCGCGTCAAACAGCGCCTCGAGATCGTTTCGATAGTCTTTACCGAGGAAGCAGGCGGAAGCCAC
>DASZDV010000712.1:0-1853 GCA_035941575.1 Pyrinomonadaceae bacterium | reverse complement strand
TCTCCCCGATCGGATTCTGACTCTGCACAAAATGCTTCCGGCTGAACGCATCGCTCACTACCACGACTGGCTGCGTCCCCGGCGTTTTGTCTTCGTCTGGAGAAAACGTACGTCCACGCGCCGCCTGGATCCCAAGGACGTCAAAGTAATTTCCCGAGACGTATTCGCTATCGACTCGTTCTATTCCCTGGCTCGTAGTTAGTTCCAGCTCGGTTCTACTGAAAGCAAGCAAACCCGAGAACACGCTGTTTCGTGTGCGATAGTCGTTGTATAAAGGATAGGAGAACGCGTTGCTGACAAAATGTGGGCTTACGCTTACCGAGGTAATCAGGAATAGTTGATCTGGCTCTTTGACTGCGAGTGACCTCAGCAGAAGTCTGTCGGTGACGCTGAAGATTGCGGTGTTGGCGCCTACGCCGAGTGCTAGCGTGAGCACAACAGTCAGCGTGAAGCCAGGTTTCTTCATGAGCATCCGCGCGCCAAAGCGCAAGTCAGCGAGAAACGTTGTCATGCAAATCCTCTCTTCAACCTCACTCGTAACGCAGCGCTACCAATGGATCGACTTTTGTCGCGCGCCGCGCGGGCAAGTAACACGCCAGCAGCGCAACGACAAACAGAACACCCGTGACGAGCGCAAATGTTGTCACGTCGCTCGTGCTCGTCTCAAACAGAAGCGTGCGGAGCAGACGCATCAAGGCCAATGCGGCTACGACACCAATCGCAAGACCCGCCAGCGCCAACACCAACCCCTGCTTCAGCACCATCTGCAAAATGTCCGACGGACTCGCCCCGAGCGCGATTCGCACGCCGATGTAGTGTGTTTGTTGACTCACTGAATAAGAGACAACGCCGTAGATCCCGATCGACGCCAGTAACAACGCCACGACAGCAAAGATGCTGATCAGCAACGCCGGAAAACGTCTCATGAACGACGCCGGAGTCTGCGCGATCATTTGGTCCATCGAGTTGACGTTGAGAATGGCAGCGTCGGGCTCGAGATTGCGTATCTCGCTACGAATTGAAGCAGCCAGGGCGGTCGGATCGGTTTCGGTCCGTGCAACGAGACTGGCGAACGGCGAAGAAGCTTGCCGGAATGGGTAATAAAGCACGGGTCTGAGGGCTTCATCGAGTCCGGTGGTCTTCACGTCGCCGACGACCCCGACGATCAGATCGCCTCTTTCTTGAGCGGACGTGTATTTGATCGTTCTACCAACCGGATCGCGGCCTGCGAAAAGCCGATCGGCAATCGTCTTGCCGATGATCACCACGCCCGGCTTATCTGCTGTGTCGCGTGCGTCGAACATTCGGCCTGCGATTAACGGCACACCGAGAGTTTGAAAGTACGTGTCACTCACGACGCGGACGTTTGCTTCGATCTCCTTGCCCGGAGGTGGCACGGGATCTCCGTCGACGAAGAATCGACTCGTATTGCCGGAATTGAGCGGCAGGATGTCTACTGTTCCGACGCTTGAAACGCCGGGCAGCGCCGCCACGCGTTCCTGAATTTGCTGGTTGAAAGTTGTGAGCTGATTAACTTCCCTGTACTTCGATGGCGGTAACATCACGCCCATCGTCATGAGGTTCTCTGTTCTGAACCCAACGTTGGTCTGCAACAGCCGGAACAGGCTCTTCATCATCAATCCCGCGCCGACGAGCAGCACCACGGCGAGCGCAATTTCGGTCACAACCATCGCGCTACGCAGCCGTTGACTAGCGCCGGTTGCCATGTTGCGTCCACCTTCTTTCAACGCCTCGTTGAGATCGAGACGCGCGGACTGCAACGAAGGTGCGAGGCCGAATACGAGGCCCGTGATAAGGGAAAGAACAAATGAGAATGCGAGGATGCCTGCGTT
>DASZDV010000711.1:0-7718 GCA_035941575.1 Pyrinomonadaceae bacterium | reverse complement strand
CTCTGGATGGTTTGACCGTCGCGTATCGCTGTGCCGCCACTCGTATCACCGCCGAGGACGCGCGCCGTGGTCGCTGGTACCGGCTCGTCCTCGATTGCGCGGCTGACTTTCGGCGTATTGCGTGGCGGCGCGCTACCGCGAATCTCGATGTACGATTTGGCCGAATCAAGCCAATACTGGGCTTCTTCTCTAACGCCTGCATCCGAGTGGCGCGTCAGTGGTTCGAGTACAGCGCGTGCCGCTGCTTCATCCAGACTGCGCACATAAATCTCTCCCAACAGCAGCGCATATCCGGTTCTCGACGGTTGGAGACGATGCGCTTTTTCCGCTGCGTCTTTCGCTTCGTCGAGACGCTCGTCATTTACAACGTCCACCATCGCAAGCAAGTAATACGCAGGCGCAAAATCGGGAGCGAGTTTGATTGTGCGCAACAACTGTTCACGCATGATTGCGACAGTCTCAGGTGCGTACTTCGTGATTCGGACGTCGGGCGTTACGGCTTCACGACTCAACACCCACGCATAGTGATAATGAACGAGGTAATGCTGTGTTGAAGTAGTTGCGCGTTGCAGGTACTTCCTGGCTTCGGCATAGCGCTTCTCGCGAACGGTGAGTTGTCCCAGCGCGGCGTAAGCGATGTTCAGTCCAGGGTCAAGGTTGATTGCTTGTTTGAAGTAGCGTTCTGCGTCATCGTCGCGGCCGATGTGTAACAGCAGGTCGCCGAGGTAGTAGTTCGCTTCAGCTTCGGAGAGCGACACGCGTTGCATTGCCGTGTACGAAGCGTAAGTTTGCGGGTCGTCGCCGCTTGCAATGCGCTGTGTTGGCAGCTCGCCACGATTGATGTATGCGTGTAGCTCCTTTTCAATTGTTTCGAGACTCATGCCGAATGAGTCTTCCATTGCTTTCGCTGCATCCTCGCCACGGGCGATCTGATTCAGGAAACGTTTGAACTGGGCCTGCCGGCCCGGACCGCCGCCGAGCATGAGGTAGTGGACCAGCGCCCACGACTCACCGTAAAAAATGCCGGTCTTGTCTCGTTCGTTGTAGTGCGGTGATCGATAGTCTACGGAGAAGAGTTCCTTCAGCGGTAATAGGTCTTCATTGCGCAAGAGACGAAGGTAGAAAAGCGGCGTACCTAATACGGCTTCGCCGCTCGAGAACTGTAATGAGCCGTAGAATTCGGCGAGGCCTTCGTTAAGCCACAAGGGAATACCCGGCACGTTGTCTCTCAGGTGCAAATGCACGTACTCGTGAAACGCGACTTCGTACGGATCTTTCAGACGCGGATCGAGAGACATCGCGATGTAGTTGACATCGTCGCCGGGTTGGAAGAATCCGGCGAGGTTTGCAGGGCGCCCCTGGTAGAGTGGTTTGAACGGCACGAACGAAGCGTCGTCACGAAAGATGACGACGGTTGTGGGCGCCGAGGAGTCGAGTACGTTGCGCGAGACGAGGCGGCCGAAGGCGCTGTGAAAGAATTCGAGCCAGACGGCGACCTGTCGCAGTTTTTCCGGATCGGCGTTGCCGATGACGAAGAGGTTGTTCGTCCGGACGCTCCGCCACGTGTCACGTGTTTGCGCGTGGGAGGTTTGGGGGATAGTGAATAGGACGACGAGAAATAAGGTGATGAATGATTTCATGACAGGGGACTCTACTTCGGCGTCGGGGAGTTGTGAAACACCTGAGGCGCGATTAGTCTAACGGCCTTTCAGGCCCGCAAGCAATTCATTTTTTCGGCGCGCGAGTTTGTCCGGGAGACAGACAGAGCAGCCAAGGGCGACAGACAGAGCAATGGCGACAGACAGAGCAGGCAACGATTAGGTTAAACTAGGACATGCCTTCTTTTCAGGACCCGCAAAACGTCCCTCGTCGTCCGACGTGGGCCGAGATCGATCTCAACCAACTCGCCACCAACTTCAACCAGATCAAAAAGCGCGTCAGCTCGACTGCGCGAGTTATGGCGATTGTAAAAGCAAACGCGTACGGACACGGCGCCGTGGAATGCGCACGCCGTTTGGCAAACGAAGGCGCCGACTGGTTCGGCGTCGCACTTCCCGAAGAAGCAATTCAACTGCGCGACGCCCGCATCACGCAGCCCATACTCTGTCTCGCCGGTTTTTGGCCGGGTCAGGCCGGGGCCTGTATTCAACACAACCTAACCTCCGTCGTTTACCGGCTCGATATGGTTGAAGCGCTGAACCACGCAGCGCGCGAAGCAGGAGTGATTGCCGACGTGCATGTGAAGGTCGATACAGGCATGGGACGCCTCGGCGTCCGTTTCGATCAACTCACTGAATTCGTTTCCAGGTTGGACCAGTTTACAAACGTACGTATCGACGGTTTGATGACGCATCTCGCCGCCGCTGACGATGCTTCGTGCCGGCCGTTGACTGTCGATCAGATCCGGCGCTTTGATGAAGCATTAGCGGTGTTTCGCGAACACGGGTATCGTCCAACTCATCTTCATTTAGCAAACTCCGCCGGCATTTATGGTCATCGCGAAGCATGGGGGAACCTCGTGCGTCCCGGCGGTGTGTTGTACGGTTTGTGGCGCGACGTGCTGCCGCTCACCGTTAGTGATCCGAAACTCATGCCAGTGATGTCGGTGTTCTCCCGAATCATCATGTTGAAATGGGTGCCACCGGGCGAGACGATCGGTTACGGCTGCACCTTCGAAGCATCACGCCGCAGTTTGATTGCGACACTGCCGATTGGCTATCACGACGGTTATATGCGAGGACTGTCGAACCGGGCGCACGTGATTGTGCGCGGAGCTTATGTGCCTGTAGTGGGACGCGTCTCGATGGATCTCACGTTGATTGATGTGACAGATATCGCGGGAGTTGAACTTCACGATCGGGTGATGTTACTCGGCTGGGACCGCGACAACCCCGAACTAAAAATCCGAGCTGAAGACCTGGCACGCACTGCGGGCACACTGTCTTACGAAGTCGCGTGCGGTATAGGCGAGCGCGTCACCAAAGTTTATGTTTAGGTTCATTGACTCAGCCTCAAGCGGTTGACTACTATCGAGTCCCTCGCGATTCGCACGCATACGGAGGTTCCTCAAAAAATGACTTACACGGTAAAGCCAGGCGACACGCTTTCGAAGATCGCCGCGCGCAACGGGACGACGATAGCAGACTTGATGAAGGCCAATCCCCAGATTTCCGATCCCAACAAGATCTACGTGGGCGACGTTCTGAATCTGCCGAACGGTTCACCTGCGACCAATATTTCGCAACCAGCATCCACGGATGCGAACACCCAGCCGCTGCCAAGCACAGCGGCACCACCAGTTACAAAAGCGGTATCTCCAACCTACACCGACAACACGCAGCCGCTGCCAATTAAACCCGTGATACAGGCGTCGGCAGGCGCATTGGGTAAAGCTCTGGCTGATGAGTTGGGCGCGCTGTCTGCAAAGTACGAGACGGGAGGTCGAGGTCCCGGCACGGTTTCTACGGGCGCCGGCGATTATGGCGGTGTCTCGTATGGTTCATATCAGATGGCGTCGAAGATGGGAACCGCCACTCGTTTCGTTACTCAAGCCGGCTTCCGGTGGGCCAAGGATTTTGCGAATCTTACTGCCGGCACAGCGCAGTTCACCGCCGTATGGAAACGAATTGCGGCAGATGAAACTGATGCATTTCAAGCAGCGCAGCATGCATACATCAAAGCGACGCATTATGATCTGCTCTGCGGCAAGATACGATCTGACGATAACGTTGACATCAACACGCGAAGCCGTGCGTTGCAGGACGTCATCTGGTCTACAGCAGTGCAACACGGTGGCGCAACTTCGATCGTGCATCGCGCGATCACGACGCTGAGCTGCGGTTGTTCAGACCCGACTTACGATAAACAACTCATTTGTGCGATCTACGCCGAACGCGGCCGCAAAAAAGCGGACGGCAATCTCGTGTACTTTTCGCGGAGCTCGCCGGGCGTTCAGACTAGTGTCTCGAAGAGATTTAAGAGTGAACAACAAGACGCGCTAGCCATGCTGGCGAAGGAAACTGATTCATAGAATGGCGGACGAACCTGAAGTACTTACAGTCAAAGTAAACGACAAAGAATCCGTGAGCGCGCTTTTTTATCCGGCGGCGAAGAAGATTCGCGCCGGGTTGACAGCTTTGTTGGGCCATGGCGCCGGCGCGAACCAGTTGAGCGGTTTCATGCGCATGTTTGCACGTGGTCTCGCCGCGCGTGGTCTTGATGTAATGACGTTCAACTTCGTCTACATGGAACAGGGACGTTCAGTTCCGGATCAGAAGTCGAAGCTCGAATCCTGTTTTCGTGCCGTGATCGAAACGATCTCAAAGCATAGAAAGTTGAAGAACAACCGGCTGGTGGTTGGTGGGAAGTCGATGGGCGGCCGAATCGCGTCGCAGGTCGTCGCGGCGCGTGAGGATGAACCACTCGCGTTGGATGTGAGTGGTCTGGTGTTTCTCGGTTACCCACTGCATCCGCCGGGCAATCCTGCAAGACTGCGCGTCGAGCATCTCGAACAGATTCAGAAGCCGATGTTGTTTGTGCAGGGTACGCGCGACGCGCTCGGCACGCCGGAAGAAATCCAACCCTTCGTTAAGCATCTCCGCCCGCCCGCAAAGATCTATGCGATCGAAGGCGGAGATCATTCATTCAAAGCGCCAAAGAAATTTGGGTTGTCGCAGGAAAACGTCTACGAGGCCGCGATGGACGAGATCGTTCGTTGGGCCGCTACTATTTAACTTCTAACTTCGGCGGGAGAGGTACGAGAGCCGCACGGCCTCGTACCTCTTTGCTTTGGCAGGACTCTCAATTACTCAATACGAAGTTGTAAGTAATCACTCCTGAAACCTTCACCGGTTGATCGCTTAACAAAGTCGGTGAAAAACGAGCTTGCAGCGCCGCTTTTACTGCTGCGGGAATCAGAAACGGATGTCCGTTCACCGCTTTGGCAGAGACTACTCGGCCGTCCAGATCGACCAGAACCTGAACGCTCACCGTCCCCTGAACGTGTATCTTTTTCGCGACCTCGGGGTACACAGGGCGCGGTAAGGATATGGCGTTGCCGTTAATCACTCCTTTGCTGACAATCTTTGGCGGTTTCGGTGGATCCGGTGGCGGCGGTGGTGGATCCGAAATGGTCACAACTTGACGTGGTTGGAACCCTTCTCTCCCACCAACGGACTGAGAGCCTGGACCAGCTATCGATTCTGGATTGAAGTCACGGCCGGTAATGATCGCACCGCCAGGCGGAAGTGGGAGGTTCTTGTTCGGTGCTGCTGAGACTTTCTCCGGCACGATCTCCGGATGGTCGACACCAAGCATCGGGATTGCGCGCTCAGGTACCCTGCTCGTGTTGCTGGTTTCTCTTGGACGATTCGGACGCTCGGCTGGTTCTGGTTGGCGGTCAGGAACAATCTCCTGTGGCGGCAACAGTGTTACGATTTCAAGTGTCTGCTCCTCGAGCCGTGCCTCGTAAGCGTAGATGCTAATCACGCCTGTGATGACGAACAAAACAACGTAGGTGGCACTGGTAAAGAGCAGAAAGGATCCCCGCCGCTTAAACTCTTTCGCGTGCGAAGTGGATTCGATCAGGTTATTAAACATCTGGTTCCTCCGCTGGTTACCGGTGCCATTCGGGTCGCGGGAGCTTACTCGTTTGATTAGACACCGCGCGCTCGGGTGAGTTCCCAGACCCCCGCTTGAACTCTCGATGGCAACCACATACGATTACCAGCGCTCTCGCAAATCCCACACAGTTTTCAGGAGCGGAATGCATGGCGACCCAAAAGGCCTTTCAGGAAGAACTCAACCCGTTCGAAATTGCCAAACAACAGTTCAATCGCGCAGCTGATTATCTCGACCTCGCGCCCTCGATGCGTCGTGTTCTGGAGAATGCCAAGCGACAGTTAATTGTTTCGATTCCCGTGAAGATGGACGGCGGTGACGTGCAGGTGTTCGAAGGTTATCGCGTGCAGCACAACATTGCGCGTGGACCAGCAAAGGGCGGTATTCGTTATCACCCAAACGTCACGCTCGATGAAGTAAAGGCGTTAGCGTCGTGGATGACGTGGAAATGCGCAACTGTTGGTATTCCGTATGGCGGTGGAAAAGGAGGAGTTATTTGCGACCCGAAGAGTCTTTCGCGCAACGAGCTTGAACGATTGACACGCCGCTACGCTTTCGAGATCGCGCCGATTATCGGACCAGATCGTGATATTCCGGCGCCTGACGTCTACACCGACGAACAGACTATGGCGTGGATCATGGACACGATCTCGATGGTGCGAGGACACACGGAACTCGGTGTCGTCACTGGAAAACCAATCTCGCTCGGCGGTTCACAGGGACGTGCTGAAGCAACCGCGCGCGGCTGTTTGTACGCGTTGCGTGAGGCATGTCGTGTGAAAAATATGGATTTGAAAGGCGCGCGCGTTTCGGTGCATGGCTTCGGGAACGCCGGGGCGAACATCGCACGTCTCGTCGCGGAAGACGGCGCAAGAGTAGTCGCTGCATGCGATTCGAAGGTCGGAGTCTATGCGGAAAATGGTCTCGACATTCCCGCAGCGTTGAAGCATAAGGCAGAGACGGGTTCACTGGCTGGTCTGGCCGGCGTTAAGGAAATGCCGTGCGAGGACGTGATTGGGGTCGATTGCGACATTCTGTTGCCCTCGGCTCTGGAGAACGCGATTACATTGAAGAACGTCGGCACCGTAAAAGCGAAAATCATTGCGGAGTTGGCGAATGGGCCAACTACGCCGGGCGCGGATCGCGTGCTCGAAGACGAAAACGTATTGCTCGTGCCTGATATTCTCGCGAACGCGGGCGGTGTGACCGTGAGTTACTATGAGTGGGTGCAGGATCAGTATTCGTTCTTCTGGTCTGAACGGCAGATCAACGAAACTCTCGAGCAGACGATGCAAACAGCGTTTCAGTCCGTTCGCGAAACCGCAGAGCATCACAAAACCGACATGCGGACTGGCGCGTACATCCTGGCCGTCGGCCGTGTAGTTGAAGCAACGAGTGTGAGAGGAATATTCCCATAAACATGGCGGACAAGATCACAGTCTACGAGAAACCAACGTGTACGAAATGTCGGGAGATGGACAAGCTGCTCCGGGAGAGTGGGGTTCCGTTTGAAAAGGTGAATTATTACGTCGAGCCTTTGAGTAAGAAGAAACTCACCGAGCTCATTCGCAAGTTGAAGCTGAAGCCACGCGATCTGCTGCGCAAGAGTGAGCCAGTTTATAAGGAACTCGGCTTGGCGAAAGCTGACTTCAGCGACAACGAGTTGATTGCTCTGATGGTCGAACATCCGGATTTGCTACAACGGCCGATCGTTGAACGTGGCGACCGCGCAGTGCTCGGCCGGCCTACGGAGAACGTGAAGGAGTTGTTGTAGGACACGGATGAAGAAACCGGAGACAGTGTTCGTTTGTCAGAGTTGTGGGCACAAGGCTGGTAAGTGGCTCGGTAAGTGTCCGGAGTGTGGCGAGTGGAACTCGCTCGTTGAAGAGAAGGCCCAAGTTTCTCGCAAAGGCGGCGCGCGGAACGGATTTCAGCTTCGCGAAGTAACAGCCGTCGCGTTCACTGACATCGAACCGCAGGATGATCGGCGTCTCCCGTCCGGCGTGACTGAGTTCGATCGTGTTCTCGGCGGGGGCATCGTTCCCGGCACACTCGTTCTAATCGGCGGCGACCCGGGAATCGGCAAAAGCACGCTGCTT
>DASZDV010000710.1:0-4053 GCA_035941575.1 Pyrinomonadaceae bacterium | reverse complement strand
GATCCGTTTAATCTGTGTTTTCAATAGTCACGCTCTCCATGCGAACCTCTTCAACCGGACGATCGTTGCGATCTGTGGCGGAGGTAGCGATCGCGTTCACGACGTCCTGTCCCTCAGTCACTCTCCCAAAAATCGTGTAATTCGGCGGCAGCGGATAATCCACATGCATGATGAAAAATTGCGATCCATTCGTGTTTGGACCAGCATTAGCCATCGCCACCGTCCCCGCCTTGTAACCACGCTGGTACACCTCAGAGTTCGGATTGATCTCGTCATTAAACCGGCCGCCGCCCGCAGCCTCTCCACCGCGTCCCGTACCAGTCGGATCGCCACCCTGGATCATGAATCCCTTAATGACGCGGTGAAAGATTACGTTTTTGTAGTAACCCTTCTCGGCCAACTTGATGAAGTTTTCCGTCGTCTTCGGCGCATCCGACTCCAACAACTCAACGCGAATCGTGCCCTTGTTCGTTTCAATTACTGCTGTTCGATTTGCCATTGTTTCTCCTTACCGAATTAAAGAATGAATTTTTCAATTGCCAGTGCCACACCGTCCTCGCCGTTGGAGGCAGTCGGATGCATACCGGGAATGTCACGCAACGACTGCGGCGCGTTCGCCATCACCACACCGGTGCCCGCGAACAGTAACATCTCGAGATCGTTGTAGTTGTCGCCGACGGCCATGATCTCGTCGGCGCCGATATTCAACTCTGCCGCCGCAGCGGCCACTCCTGCGCCTTTCGAAGCTGCCGGATTGACTACGTCAATTAACGTGAAGTCCTGTTCGAGATACTTCGTGCTCAGGACTTTCACAGTCGAACCCAACTCCGAACACAACACTTGCTCGAGTTGGTCCATCGCAGTACACCGGCCCGAAAACGCGAGATGAATAGGCTCATGATCGAGGTAGTCTTCGAGCGAGTCAACCTGCCGCACTGCGTTGCGGCCTTCCTCGCCGTGAATTCGCCTCGCCCAGGCCACGTACCTATGGACCGCAATGTTATCGCCGCTGAGATGATCGTAAACTAGCACGCCTAACCCTTCGTGATCGTCACTCAACAAAGCATCAGCGCCGGCATCACGTCCGACGCGCAGCGCGTCACGCGCAGCAGCGAGCGGCAACGGCAACACGGCAACTGTTTGCAGCGTCTCTGCGTGTTTGGTTAGTGCCCCGTTATGTGAGATGAGGGGAACGTCGAGACCTAACTCGAGCGCGACGGGTCGCGAGTCGCGAAATCGACGTCCTGTGACCAGGGCCACACGAACGCCTTTAGCGCGCGCGCTTTGGATTGCGTTTAGATTACGTTCGGAAATCTGGCCACGGGAATTGAGGAGGGTGCCGTCGAGGTCCAGAGCCAACAAACTGATCGCCATAAAGACCGACAAAGTAGCATCCGCGCATACCCAGATCAAACCGGCTGTGATATGATGCGCGCCCCCTAAAAGAACAACTCACTCATTGGAGGTAAAAGGGATGCGAAGACTACGAGTGTCTATTGCAGTAGTCGCCTTAGTGTCGGCAACGTCTATTGTCCTCGCTCAGGGTGGCTTCAAAAAAATTAGCGAGTTCCTAACCGGATACGAGGAAACCCCTTCAGCAGTCTCGACCACCGGTAATGGGACATTTAACGCGCGTATCAGCAACGATGGATCGCGAATCGACTGGGAGCTTAGCTACGCTGACCTCGAAGGCGCTGTCCAGCAGTCTCATATTCACTTTGGACAAAAGTCGGTAACTGGTCCCATTAGCGTGTTTCTTTGCACTAACCTCGGCAACGGACCTGCGGGAACTCAGCCGTGTCCAGCGCCACCAGCGACGATTTCCGGCACCATCACGGCGGCAGATGTTACTAACCTTGCGAATGAGCGCGGCATTTCCGCGGGAGAATTTGATGAACTCCTGGCGGCAATTCGTGCCGGCGCTACATACGTAAATGTTCACAGCACGAGATGGCCGGGTGGCGAGATTCGCAGCCAGATCGACGGCAACAGCAGCCACAACCACTAAAAAGCATCCCGAACGAAGTTTTTGCTCCTAGTGCAAGGGGTTTACTGCGCCTGGCGCGGCCCCTTGCACATTCTGTAATCCTGCCTATCCTAAAAACCCATGAACATTACCCATCTTGAGTGTGGCCTGTGCGGCCTGGAGCACGAGGCACGTCGGTTGCTCAATCTGTGTCGCGAATGCGGTAAACCGCTGCTGGTGCGGTACGACCTGGAGCGAGCTGCGCAAGCATTGACGAAAGAATCTTTGCCGGCGCGTCGCGCAGATCTCTGGCGCTATCGCGAAGTTTTGCCGGTCGAAAACGACGAGAACATCGTTTCACTTGGCGAAGGTTGGACGCCGTTGCTCCACGCCGCGCGATTGGGCGAGCGAGTTGGGATTAAGGAACTCTACATAAAAGATGAGTCGCAGAATCCGACACAAAGTTTTAAGGCCCGCGGCATGGCGGCGGCAGTTTCGATGGCCAAAGAACTCGGCGCCAACAAACTCGCTGTGCCTTCAGCCGGAAACGCAGCGGGCGCCCTCGCTGCCTACGCGGCTCGCGCCGGACTCGAGTGTTTCATCTTTATGCCTCGAGACACGCCGCGCGCGAACGTCGTCGAATGTGAACTGACGGGCGCGCACGTCACGTTGATGGATGGACTCATCACAGACTGCGGCGCGGAAGTCGGCAGGCGAAAAGAAGCAGAAGGCTGGTTCGACGTTTCCACTTTGAAAGAACCATATCGCGTCGAAGGCAAGAAGACACTTGGCTACGAACTCGCGGAACAACTCAACTGGGAACTGCCGGACGTGATCATCTATCCGACGGGTGGCGGCACCGGATTAATCGGTATGTGGAAAGCGTTCGACGAGATGGAACGGATGGGTTGGATCGGCAGTCAGCGTCCGCGAATGGTGACAGTGCAAGCAGCGGGTTGTGCGCCGATCGTGCGTGCGTTTGAAGAGGGGAAACGTTTCGCTGACGAGTTTCCCAATGCGTCGACGACGGCGTCGGGTTTGCGAGTGCCGAAGGCCATTGGCGACTTTTTGATTCTCGATGCGCTGCGGGATTCGGGTGGGACCGCAGTGGCGGTCACTGACGAAGAGTTGATTGCGGCGACGAAAGAGATCGGTTCGACTGAAGGAGTATTTTGCGCGCCTGAAGGCGCTGCGTGTTTACCGGCGCTGAAGAAGTTGATTGATGCCGGTCAAGTGAGTGAAAACGATCGAGTCGTGTTATTCAATACCGGTTCGGGTGTGAAGTACATGGAATCGTTTTCGGCCACAGATTTACACGGATGACAATAAATATGAAGTACTTAGGAATGTTACTGGTCCTGCTGCTGTGTGCTCCCCTTGTTTGTGCCCAACAACCGTGGCTCACTGACGCAGAGCGCGCTCGCTTTGAGGAGTTGCGTCGCAGCGGCCTCGATGCGCTTTACAACATCGATTACGACAAGGCACAGCGCGACTTCAAAGAGATCGTTCAGCTCTATCCGAATCATCCTGGCGGTTACCAGTTGCTCGCAGCGCGTGTCTGGATCAAGACGCTTTACGAATCGCGCCGCTTGCAGGCGTCGCTCTACAGTGGTGAATCGTTCTACACGAACGGCGACGACAAAGTCGATCCGAAGATCGTCACTGAGTTTCGCAATCTGACGCGCGAAGCGCGGCGACTGGCGGAAGCAAAACTCAAACAGGAACCCAAAAACGTCGAAGCGCTAGACTTCCTCGCGAACACTGAAGGTTTGAAAGCTTCATTTGAAGAGGCAGTGGAACGCCGTCACTTCGCCGCGCTCCGCGACGGCAATGATGCTGTGGACCATCATCGCGAGGTGTTGAAGCTCGATCCGGAATATATCGACGCGCAGATTACGATCGGACTCTACGAGTACGTGGTCGGCTCATTGCCGTTGCCGATAAAGATTCTTGCCGGCGCGACGGGTTACCGCGGTTCGAAGAAGCGCGGTCTGAAAATGCTCGAGCAGGTGGCGCAGAACGGCCGCTGGGCACAGGACGACGCGAAGTCAGTGCTTATTTTGCTCTACACGCGTGAGAAGCGGTTT
>DASZDV010000709.1:0-2493 GCA_035941575.1 Pyrinomonadaceae bacterium | reverse complement strand
CGGCGCGTCGAGACTTTTACGAGTACTACCAGGATTACTATCACTGTCCGAAGCCGGACGCCGGCGAAATTCAGATTGTTGAACCGGCCACCGTCGCACGCGCGGGGAACGGTTGGAAACTCGAAACGACCGGTGTGCTCGAAGTGGTCCCTGAACAGCCGAAGAAGAAAATTGCGCCCGCGATCGTTCGTGAGGAAGTTGTAGCTCCGAAAGCACCGGAACCCGCGCCGGTTCAACCGCCGGTTCAACCGCCAGTTCAACCGCCAGTTCAACCAAAGCCTGTGGAGATCGCAACCGCAGCCATCCAGGAACCGTCGGAGACACCGTGCACGGAATGCGGCGCGTTGGTTGAAAGCCGCTATTCGTTCTGTTGGAAATGTGGTCACGCACTCACGTCCGATGCCAAACCCTTGCGTAGCAACAACCCGCCGCGTGGAACGTTGCTGTCGTCGTCAATCGATGATGATGAACTGACTGTGCAACATGAAATGCGTCCGGCGAGCGCGTCGTTGTTTCCGTGGGGCGCGTCCAGGCAACAGGAACATCACTCTCCGAGCCGCGGCTCGGTGTTGAAGCTGATCTCTATCGGCGGCGTCGCACTGTTGCTCGGTGCACTTGGCTTGTTTGGCCTGACGCGTTCGGAGTCACAAGTCGCGTCTACTCCGACGTCGCAACCCGTGGCTGACGCGAAACCCGCGGTAGACAATCCGCAAGTGACGGTGCCGGCGCAGCTTGTAAATGAATCGAAGACTCAACCATCTCCTGCGGTGAGTCCGGAAGATGAACTGTTGGCGCGGTTGCGTGAGCGCAGAATGAATGCGACGAATTTGGAACGGCCGAAGATCGTCGAGGCGTTTACCAAGATCGAGCGTAGGTATCCTCGCGATTATCGTTTCCCATACGAGCGAGCGAAGCTGGTTGCGAAAGCGCCGCAGGCTGGTTCACGCAACGAGGCGTTCAAAGCGCTGTCGGTTGCCGCCGAACGAGCCATTACGGCCGGTAAAGCGAACGAGATGTTAAGTGGACTTGAAACTGACAAGGAGGGCGACTTCCACACCCTCGCACGAGGCCGCCAGGAGTGGTCCCGTCTGGTTGTTGCATTGAAGCGAAAAGACACGAGTCTGTTGTTGACAAAAGCGCAGTTTCAGTAGGTGTTGCGTTGTTCCGTGAACCCGATCGAGTTTTGTTGAAGACTCGCCGCGGCGTAGCGCCTGTTTGAGGCGCGTAGCGCATTGAAGGCGCGTAGCGCGGATTGAAGGCGCGTAGCGCAGATTTAAGGCGCGTAGCGCGGATTGAAGGCGCGTAGCGCCGATTGAGTTTAGCCCGGCGTTTCAACGCCGGGAATTAGCGAGACCTGAAGCTCGAGTCGCTTTAGCGACGTTTGAATTCAGTCGTTGCTACGCGACGACCATGACCCATGGGAACCGTGATCCCGGCGTTGAAACGCCGGGCTAAATTCAAACGACGCTACGCGTCGGTCAACCGCAACGCTGAAGCGCCCGGTTACCAATGAAACGACGCTACGCGTCGTGAGCCTCGCCTATCACCGCACTCACCTACTCCGGAAGATCTCGAAGACTGAGCCTTTATCGATCGACACGACAAACATGTTGCCGTTCGGACCGGTGCGAAGGTCTGTAACCGTTCCAAAGTTTCTGCCAATCAACAGACTCTCGCTTTCAGTCAAATCAAACTTGCAGAGGTTATCAGCCACGCGATCCTGTAGTCGCGGATCGTCCACGCCGATCATGCGTCTGTTTCCCGTCAAGTTGAAATGAAACAAGTGCCCGCCTTGCAGAAAGCTTCTGGCACCACCGACAAACAGATCTCCTTCGTACTGTGGTCCAAGACCACGTCCACGCACAAAACCGATTGCCCCAGGCGCGAGTTCAAACTTCCAGCTAAACTCCGGCGCGCTGTAGTGTGAGCCCGGCAACTCGAACAAACGAGACAACCCTTCAGCAGGTGTATCTGCAATGAGCGTCGGCGACCAGCGCAGTTGCTGCAAACCGAAATAAGGTGTGCCGAGACACGGATCACTGTCCGGACTCGTCTCGATGGCTTTGTACTGTACGATGCGTTCCGGTGGTCCCATGATCTGCACCCAGCCGGAGTTGAAACCTGGTTCCACGCGATTGAGTTCCGAGAAGCTGTCGTCGCCGTTCTCTTCTTCCCACAGATTGCCGGAGATCGGATCGAAGTCCATTCCGAAACTGTTGCGCACACCGTACGCGTAGATCTTTTTAATGTTTGTGCCGACTTCACCTCCCATCGCGGCTCCGGCGGCGAAGAACGGATTGTCGGTAGGCGTCGTGCCGTCCGGATTCAAACGCAGAATGACACCGGTCAAATGTGCGTCGTCAGGCTCTGGTCCGCCGAATTGATCGTCTGGCTGCACTGGTCCCGGGCAATTTGCTGTTGGACCACAGGGAAGATTCTGTAGTTGTCCGCGGCGACCGTTGTCGCCGAAGAAGATGTAGAGCTTGCCGTCTG
>DASZDV010000708.1:0-4985 GCA_035941575.1 Pyrinomonadaceae bacterium | reverse complement strand
ATCCGGTTCTGCTAATGAGCGGTGGGCGCTCATGGCTGATTGTGCAGAGCACCGCTGCGACGGGCACTGGCCTTGGCGCATGGCTCGACACTGTCTACCAGGTGTCTAACGGCCGAGTAAAACCGGTGGCCACGTACCTTGCTAGGGTAAACCAAAGCGGTTTCTATCCGTTGCCGTCGAAAGTGTTTGTCGGGAGTCCCGTGTCATGTGAGATCAAAGATCGACAGGTGATCTTGACTGTGTCGTATAGAGTTGAATACGGAGACTATTCGAGTGACAAGGTTCCTCTCTTCACAAGACAACAGACAGCTGTCTTGCGGGGCTCGCTGAAGAACGGTTCCGCGGTTTTAGATGTCGGAACTTCAGAAGTTGCGCCGGGTGAGTTTGAGTCAATTTACAATTTCGACTCGATGGGCCCGGATCAATTTGTGAAATACAACTACGCCGAATTGCGTGCGATCGCGAACAGCGACAATGCGGAAAGGAAGAAGTGGCTGAAAGAGTTTCTGGCCACCTGCCGAAACACGCGAATGAAGCGCGAGTTGTCAGCGTTACTCAAATAGTCACCGCACCTGCTTCACGGTATCAGCAACAGCTTTCCCGTCGTCTTTCTTCCTTCGAGGTCGCGATGCGCCTGCGCCGCCTGCTCGAGTGGATACGCTTTGTGAATTCGCAGTCTTAGATCGCCCTTAACGATCGCCTGCAACACATCGTTCGCGCGCCACTCCAACTCTTCCCGCGTGGCGGTGTAGTGCGCCAACGTCGGCCGCGTGATAAAAAGCGATCCTTTTAGCGAAAGCTTGATCAGGTCGAACGGCGGAACTGCTCCACTCGCTCCACCGAACAACACGAGGTAACCACGCGGCATCAGCACGTTGAGATCTTTATCGAAGGTTGCTTTACCGACGCCGTCGTAAACAACGTTGACTCCTTGACCGTCAGTCAACCGGCGAGTCTCAGTTTCAAAATCAGCTTCGGTGTAGACGATGCATTCATCAGCGCCGGCGTCGATTGCGAGTTGCGCTTTGTTCTTCGTGCCCGCAGTGCCAATCACGCGCGCGCCGATCGTCTTTGCCATCTGCACGAGTAACAATCCGACACCGCCGGCAGCCGCATGGACCAACGCCGTCTCGCCGGGCTGAAGTTTGTAAGTGCTGTACAGGAGATAATGCGCCGTCATCCCCTGAAGCATTGCTGCGGCTGCTTGTTCAAAATCCAACTCGTCAGGAATCCTCACGAGACGGCTCGCAGGGACCGCCGCATACTCGGCGTAGCTTCCCGTTACGCTCGTGTAAGCAACACGATCGCCCGGCTTCAACGTTGTCACTTCGCTGCCGATTTCAGTCACGATTCCGGCACCTTCCTGACCGTTGACGAACGGAAGTTGTACCGGATAACGGCCCTCTCGGAAGTAAACGTCGATGAAGTTCACGCCAGCGGCTTTGATCTGGACGAGCGCTTCGTTTGCTTTTGGTTTGGGAACCGGCAGGTCGACAGGAACGAGCACTTCCGGCCCGCCCGTTTGCGAAACTTGAATGGCTTTCATAGTGAGGAAATTTTGCCACAGATCGTGTAATCTGTGCCGCCATGAGAAGAAGAAATCTAATACCTTTCGCCGCTCTTCTGATCGCGTGCTGCGTGGCACAGTCATCGCTGGCGCAGATCAAAATTCCGTATGAGACGTACAAACTTCCGAACGGTCTCACGGTAATCCTTTCAGTCGATCGCACAACGCCGACTGTCGCAGTGGACATTTGGTATCACGTTGGCTCGAAGAATGAGATGGCCGGACGCACCGGCTTCGCGCATCTCTTCGAGCACGTAATGTTCACTGGCTCCGGTCACGTGCCGTACGGTCTGCACGACAAACTCACAGAAGGCGTCGGCGGCGGTAATAACGGTTCAACGACTAACGATCGCACCAATTACTTCGAGACTATTCCGTCAAACTATCTCGAATCGGCCTTGTGGCTCGAGTCGGACCGGATGGGGTTTCTTCTCGACACCCTCGATCTTGCGAAGCTCAATGCACAACGCGATGTCGTGAAAAACGAGCGTCGGCAAAGCTACGACAATCAGCCTTACGGACGCGTGAGTGAGATTTTTTCGGCGGCGATGTATCCGAAGGGCCATCCGTATTCGTGGCCGGTGATCGGTTCGATGACGGACCTGAGCGCCGCGGCGGAAGAAGACGTTAAAGCCTTCTTCAGGCTTTACTACGCGCCGAACAACGCGACACTTGCAGTGGTCGGTGATTTCGATCCGGCACAGGCGAAAGCGTGGATTCAGAAATATTTTGGCGACCTGCCGAAGGGTCAGGCCGTGCAACGCCCGACGGTGCCCCTGGGCAAACTCGAAACAAGTAAACGACTCGTTTATGAAGATCGTGTTCAGGTGCCGCGGCTTTACATTCAATGGCCCACGATCGGCACCAGGCAGGACCACGGTCTCGGCACGATGGGTTCGATTCTGACTGGTTCTCGCACGGCGCGACTCACCAAAGCGCTGGTTTACGATCAGCAACTCGCATCGAATGTTTTTGCGTTTCAAAACTCAGCCGAGGACGTTGGCGTGTTTCAGATCGTGGTGATTCCACGTCCCGAACACACATTGACGGAGTTGGAAGCCGCAGTCGATCAGGTACTGCAAAAGTTCATTGCGGAAGGTCCGACAGCGGAAGAATTGCAGAGAGCAAAGAGTGGTCTGGAACTGAATTTTCTGCGCGGGCTGGAATCAAATCTCGGCAAGGCAGAACAACTCCTCGATGGCGAGGTGTTCTACGGTAATCCGGGTCAATACAGCATCGATTACCAAAAGATACTCGCCACCACGACTGACGACGTGAAGCGCGTCGCGACGCGATACCTGTCGGGGCCGCGGATCGTGTTGAGTGTCGTGCCCAAGGGCAAGAAGGATCAGGCTTCCAAAGCAGCCGAAAGCGAGACAGTTACCATGCTGGTGAACAAAGGTCGTGGAGGTAGATCATGAAACAAAGAAAACTGCTTGCGTTCTTCGCTGCGTTGATAATTAGTCTGGCCAATGTGGCCGCGATCGCGCAACAGACGCTGGACCGCACGAAAGTTCCGCCTGCGGGACCAACGCCCGTTCTGCATGTTCCAGCCTGGACGAAAACACAACTCGCAAACGGCGCGACGCTCATTGTTTCGGAGAGAAATACGCTGCCGCTGGTTTCTTTCAATATTACTTTCGTTGGTGGAGCGAATCAGTTCGAACCCGTTGCGCGTCGCGGCGTGGCAGCGATGACTGCTTCCATGTTGACTGAAGGCACAAAAACGCGCACCGGCGATCAAATTTCGGACGCGTTGCAACTCCTGGGTACGACCGTCGGCGCGGGTGTTGGCGGCGAAGAAGGATCGATCGGCTTTGTGTCCACCGCAAAAAACTTCGATGCGACGTTGGCGATCCTCTCGGACATGATGTTGAACTCAACGTTTCCCGCGGACGCACTCGAACGTTTGCGCGCGCGCACGCTCGTTAACCTGACTCAGGCGAAGGATCAGCCCGTGGTCGTCGGCGCGCAGGTGTTCGCGAAAGTTCTCTATGGCAGCGCGCATCCCTATGGCCAGCGCGCCACAGAAAACTCGATAAAAGCGATTACTCGCGACGACGTGGTTGCATTTCAACAAGCTTACTATCAACCAGGTCGAGCGATCATCACCGTCGTCGGCGACACGACTCCACAAAAGGCAAAGGCTTCGATTGAGAAAGCGCTCGCTGCGTGGGCCAAGGGTGGCGACAAACCGGCGTTCGATTATCCGAAGTTGCCCGAATTGCAACCGGCAAAGATTTATCTCGTTGACAAACCAGGCGCAGCGCAATCAGTAGTCAACATCGGTTTGCCAGGACCGCCGCGCAACACGCCCGACTACTTCGCGTTGCAAGTACTCAACACAATTCTGGGCGGGCAGTTTCAGTCGCGGTTGAATGCGAACATTCGCGAGCAGAAGGGTTACAGCTACGGCGTGAACTCCGGTTTTAACTACGGCAAAGGTCCCGGAGCGTTTCGCGCAGGTGGATCGATCTTCACGGCGAAGACCGATGCGGCGCTAATCGAGTTCATGAAAGAGCTGAAGGGCATTGTCGGTGAGAAACCGATTACTGATGAAGAAATAAAGACTGCTAAGGATTCGCTGATCCAGGGATTGCCGCAACGTTTTGCTTCCGTCTCGGCTATCAGTAACGCGATCACATCACTCGTAGTGCAGGGATTGCCGGATGATTACTATCAGACCTACGCGCAGAAGGTTTCCGCTGTGACAAAGGAAGACTTGCTGCGGGTCGCAAAGCGTTACATCGATCTGCAACATCTCGCGATTGTGATCGTCGGCGATCGCTCACAGGTGGAAGCCGCGTTGAAGGCCACCGAGATCGCGCCGATTACGATGTTAGACATAGAGGGGAACGTGGCTACACCGTAGTTGTAGTTGCGTCGTAATCGAAGACGGTTTGCACTAATCGTTGCAGGACCGGTTCGGGAGCGAGCGGGAGAAGAATTGTTTTAATTCCGCGAAGTAGGGGATTTTCGGACTGACCGATTGTTCCGTAGTAGCGGGAATACCTTGTGATGGCTGCCGTGCGTTTGTAACGGCAGCCTTCATATTTTCTGAGCGCCGCTTCGGTCGCGCCGTACTTCTGAAAACACCTGGCCAACACCATCGCGTCTTCAATTGCGAGACATCCGCCCTGGCCGAGATTTGGTGTAGTGGGATGAACGGCGTCGCCTAGCATGGTTACGCGTTTGCTGCCCCACGCTCGGTGCGGTTCGCGATCCATGGCTGAGGTCGTCAGGATGGTTTGCGGAAGCGTGTCTTCTATTAAGTGGACCACAGGCGGGTACCAGTCTTCGAACAAACGCAGCAGCTCGGTTTGTGCGTCGTCAGCGTGATGCTGCGAGGCTGAATTAACTGAAGCCCACCAGCCAACGCGGCCGTTTCCAACTGGTCCAATACCGAAACGTTTACCAG
>DASZDV010000707.1:0-2291 GCA_035941575.1 Pyrinomonadaceae bacterium | reverse complement strand
AACCGCGCAGTCACAACGTTTCTATCTCATTCCACACGATCTGGGTTACACGGGGGATCGCACGAAGTTAACCCAAGAAGGACTGAAGACGATGCTGGCGCACAGTATTTCCGACCTCGAGTTGGAAGCTGCCGTGGAAGGACTGGATGCCGGCCATTTATTGCTGATTATTGACGCGTGTAATTCAGGTCAGGCGCTCGAGGCAGAAGAGAAGCGGCGTGGTCCGATGAACTCGAAAGGTCTGGCCCAACTCGCTTACGAAAAAGGCATGTACATTTTAACCGCGGCGCAGAGTTTTCAGGCGGCCCTCGAAGCAGCGCAACTGGGCCACGGTTATTTGACTTACGCGCTTGTTGAGGAGGGATTGAAGACGCCGGTTGCGGATACAGAACCGAAAGATGGTTTGCTGATCGCGCGTGAGTGGTTGGATTTTGCCACCGACCGCGTTCCACAGATGCAGCAGGAAAAGATGACGCAGGGCCGCGGCCTTGGATTGGAGATCTCCTTCACCGAAGGTGAAGCCAATGTCAGCGATCCACAGAAGCGCAGCGTCCAACGTCCGCGCGTTTTCTACCGGCGAGAACTTGAGGCAATTCCGTTGGTCATCGCAAAGCCTTAGCACGAGTTGCTTCTTTCGGAACTCGTGTTAAGATGCGGTCAAGGAGCTATAAAACACTCACAACTGCCTATGAGCATTAAAGTCGAAGCCACAATTGAAGATCTCTATAAGGTCGAGGGCAAGGCTGAGCTCGTCAACGGAGAAATCGTCCACATGTCACCGACCGGACTCTTACCTCACTATGCGGCCCGGCAAATCACCAATTCCCTTAGTCGTTACGAAACTCTTACGCAACTAGGATACGCAATTGGGGATAACGCGGCTTTCGTCGTCAACTTACCGCATCGCAGATCGTTCAGCCCAGACGCCGGTTTTTACTGTGGTGAACTCACAATGAAGTTTGGCGAAGGTGCGCCGATCTTTGCAGTTGAAGTTCGCAGTGACGGTGACTATGGTCCAAGAGCAGAGCGACAGATGGCGGCGAAGCGCGCTGACTATTTCGCGGCGGGAACCCTCGTCGTCTGGGACGTAGATGTGTTGAGTGACGATGTGGTGCGAGTTTACCGCGCGAGCGATCCATTAAAACCCGCAGTGTACAAACGGGGCGAACTTGCTGAAGCCGAACCGGCGCTGCCCGGCTGGACCATGCCGGTCGAAGATCTATTTCCAAAAAAGCGCCAAAAATAACGACGACTGCCGTCCTAAAGCCGCGCTGCCTTCGCCGACGGATACTGCGCCTCATCGATCTCTTTCACCGCCCTCAAGCCCGACGACAGCGCACCCTGCATCCACGAAGGCGCCATCGAGAGATGTTCACCGGCAAAATGAATACGGCCGTCCGGCGAAGTGGCCGAGAAAAACTCTGTGAATCCAACAAACGCCCACGCGCCGCGCGACCACTCATCATCCATCCAACACTTCGTCGCGCCGCGTTCAAAGTTCCCGCGCACGCCTGAAAAGATTCCGTCAAGTTGCTTCAGCGTGGTCTCAATTCGTTCCTTCTCTTTCAGCTTTGTGATTAGCTCTGCCTGTCCCGGACGCGCATACGTCATCAGGATTCCGCGTGGTCCAGGTTGGTCCCACGTCGGTTGCCAAATCTCGATCGCACTTTTTGTGAACGCGAATCCGTTCAATCCTTTTTCTTCCCAGAAACGATTTTTGGTTTGCAGGTAAACACGTGAGACCGCGTCGTAACGCGTCCGCTTTATTAAATCTCGCTTGCGTTCCGACAGACCCGGCGAGTCGATGTCGCGCAAGACAGAGAACGGAATCGTGCAGAGCACGCTATCCGCCGAAAACGTCTGCGGCTTGCCGTCTTTCAAATACACCACTCGCGCCTGACTTACGTCCTGATCGATTTTCACGACGGGCGCGCCGTAATGAATCTTCCCTTCGAGTCGTTGGGCGAACGCCTTCGGCAGCAAATCGGAGCCACCTTTGATCTTGTGCCAACGCCGCGGGCTTCCGCCCAAATCCGGGCCATAGAACCCTCCCAACGCTTCGGTGAAGCCTTCAATCGGCACTTCCTCACGGCTGTCGTGATCGAACCGGATCGCGTTTAGCCGCGTCGGATAAAACGGCTCGAGCGGAAGCTCAAACGACTTCACGTATTTCAGCGTTAAGTCGTGATTGTCCGGAATGCGCGCGGCCCCTTCCTCCGCGTAAAGACCGTCGGAGAACGGCTCGCGCAACGTATGAACGCGCCCGCCCGGACGCGTTCGAGCTTCGAGCA
>DASZDV010000706.1:0-8524 GCA_035941575.1 Pyrinomonadaceae bacterium | reverse complement strand
AACAGTTCACAGCAATGGTCATCCTTCAGCTCGTCGAGCAAGGCAAGATCAAACTCGACGCAAAACTCTCGGATTACCTGACCGACTATCGTAAAGACGTTGGCGACAAGGTGACGATTCATCACCTGCTCACGCACACGTCCGGCATTCCGAGTTACACAAGCCAACCGGGTTTCTTTGAGAACGTCAGCCGCGATCCGTACAAGGTCGCGGACTTTGTGACGAAGTATGCGAGCGGCAATCTCGAGTTTGAGCCGGGCACAAAGTACTCCTACAACAACTCCGGCTATTTTCTTCTCGGCGCGATCATTGAGAAGGTCACCGGCAAACCCTACGAACAGGTGTTGAAGGAGAACATCTTCGATCCGCTCGGCATGAAGAACACGGGCTACGATCATCACGATACGATCATTTCGAAACGCGCGACCGGGTACAGGAAAACAACCGACGGTTACGCAAACGCAGCGTATCTCGACATGTCGATCCCTTACTCGGCGGGTTCGCTGTATTCGACAGTGGAGGATCTGTACCTCTGGGACCAGGCGCTATACACCGACAAGCTGCTCTCCGCGCAATCGAAAGAACTGATGTACAAGCCTTTTCTCGCGGACTATGCATACGGTTGGGTGGTGAAGAACGCGAGTTTCAAACAGAACAACGCCAACGTGCCGGTGATCACGCATGGTGGCGGCATCAATGGTTTCACCACAACGATCGTGCGCTTTCCTCGAGAAAAGAACCTGATCGTGATGCTCGACAACAGCGGCAGCGAGTATCTCGATCGGCTCAGTGAGTCGATAGCGAAGATTCTTTACAACCAGCCGTACGACTCACCGAAGATGTCCATCGTATCGGTGCTCGCAGACACCATCGAGAAGAAGGGAATCGAAGCGGGTATCGCTCAGTATCGAGAACTGAAAACAAAGCAGACGGCGACGTATGATTTCGCCGAACCGGAGTTGAACCAGCTTGGTTATCGACTGCTGCGATCAGGCAAGCAGAAAGAAGCGATTGAGATCTTCAAGTTGAACGTTGAGGCGTATCCACAAGGCTTCAACACTTACGACAGTCTCGGCGAAGCTTACCTCGCGGCGAACGAACGCGACCTCGCAATCCAGAATTACAAGAAATCGCTCGAGTTGAACCCAGGTAACACCAACGCCGCCGACGTTCTGAAAAAACTTGAAAAGCCTGCGGTCGTGGTTGATCCAAAGGTCTTCGATACATACGTGGGCGAGTACGAAATTGGACCAGGCTTTGTCATGCGCGTCTTTCGTGACGGAAACCGCTTTATGACGCAGGCAACGGGTCAGAGTGAGTTTGAGATCTTTCCCGAGTCAGAAACAACATTTTCTCCGCGCGCCTTCCCCGCCAAACTGGCGTTCGTTAAAGACGCGGACGGAAAGGTCACCGGCATCCAACTCGAACAAGGCGGCCGAACAATCAACGCCCGCAAAATCAAATAATCTGTGGCTGCCTACATCAGTTACTCATGAGGCAGCCACAGATTTCAGTAGTTACAACCTAGTTGCCCTTCACTGCCACGTTACCGCCGCCCAGTGGGACGAGCGACAGGTTCGTGCCAACGCGGCGCCAGACTGCGCCGTTGTTGTCGAGAATCGTGATTGCGTAGGCGTCGCCCTGACGAGGCACAAGCAGATCGCCATCACGCGCGTCCACGATTGACGTGAAGTTGCCGAACGACTGCACCAGCAGGCCCGTGCTGCGATCGATCTTCTGCACCACGCACTTGCCCTTGAACGATGAATGGTTCACCGTGCTCGTTCCCGGCTCAGTCGAGAAATTCAGGAAACCTCCCTGCCAACTCGTGTTCTTCACGATGTAGTTGTAACCGTCCGTGCCGCGGAAGATGAAGATCGAGTTTCCTTTCGGTGTGCCTCTATCGTTCCGCACAGTGAATCCGAAATTGCCTTTGCCGTTTGCGCTTCCGCCGTCAGGCACCCAGCCACCACCGGTCGTCTGCTGATCGTTAGTTCCGATCGCCACGTTGATGGTGCCAAGTCCAACCGGGTCCGCGGTCCAATAACCGTTCGTCGCTTCGATCTTGACCTTCACGACGTACGTGTCTGGTGCTACACCCGGCAGGAACGTCAGCGCGTCCCCATTGCTATCAACGGAAACACCGCCGACGGTGATATCTGGCGTGTTACTCAAGTTATTCGACTTAAAGAGCTCAAACACCACTCGCGCAAGCGTGATATCGCCCGGTGCTCCATCCGCGTCCTGGGTCAGGTGCGCTGCAAGGCGAACCGTTGCCGTGGTGATGTTTGGACCAGCCGTAATCACACTCATGTCGCCAGTGTAGGTTGTTTCCGCGGTCTCCTTGTTAACAGTAATCGTAACTGTCGCGTTCGTTGTCGCAGTGTGCGGGTCCACAACCTGGAGTCCAATGTTGTAGGCGCCGGCCACAACCGTCGGATTGCCGGAAATGGTTAACGAGCCAACACCATTCGGCGTGGACGTTAATCCTGCGGGCAGCGACGACGTGATGGACAGTGTCAGCGTTGAAGTGTCGTCATCAACATCGGAAACCGAAACGGTAACCGGCGTGATCGGATCGCTGTACTGAACCGTCTGCGACAACAGATTGATTGTGAACGTTGGCGCGTCGTTCACCGCGTTGATCGTGACGTTAACAGTGGCTGTAGCCATCCCGCCGTGTCCGTCGTCGATCGTGTAGGTGAATGAATCGTTGCCAAAGAAGTTCGCTGCTGGTGCGTAATGGATGGTCTTGTCTGCATTTACGGAGACCGTTCCATTCGTTCCCTGCGTTACGGAGTTGATGTTCAGCGTGTCGCCGTCCGGCTCCGTGTCGTTTGCAAGTACGTTGATGTCGACGGGCGTGTCTTCATCTGTAGTTGCAGAGTCGTTGCTTGCGATCGGCGCTGCATCCTGCGTGATGGTGACGTTCCTTCCGGCAACGGTCAGTGTGCCGGCACGAGCCGCGCCGGTTGTGTTTGGCGCAACCGTGAAATTCACCGTTCCGTTTCCGTTGCCAGTCGCACCCGAATCGATCGTGATGAACGAACTGTTGCTCATCGCATTCCAATCACACGCGACGGTTGCGGACAGGTTCTTCGTAACTGTCACGCTGCCGCTGTTACCGGGTGAGAAGAACGCCTGATTGAGCGGCGATACCGTTGCGCACGACGCCGGAATAGTTACCTTGAAAGCGCCGCGACCGTGAGTAAAGGCAAACAACGTAGTAACGCCGTTATTGTTCACGGCTGAGAGTGATTCAACGACGACGTTAGAGAATCCGGTCGTCTCACGCGCCCAGTTCTGCCCGCCGTCGAGCGAAACAAACACGCCGAGATCAGTGCCGACGTAAATGCGTTGATTGTCATTCGGATCGACAACAACGCTGTGCGCCGGAATGTCGGGGATCGCGTTGACGTTTCCGGCCGTCTGCGTGCCGTCGGCAAGAGTCCAGGTCGCGCCTCCGTTCGTACTCTTGAACACGTGGCCGGCGCTCGTGCCCTGTGCGTTCGCAATGCCATTGAAGTTAGAGATCGTGGCCCAAACGTTCGACGCGTTCGATGGGTCGTACTCAATCCACGAAATCGTGCCGTTGCCGTTACCGCGCGGAGTAAAGCTTTGTAACCATGTCGAATTTAGCGGACTTGCGGCATTAGCGGTGAGTCCGATGCTCGTGCGCCGCGTTTGACCTGACGCCGCGCCGGTAATGACGACGTTCGAGTTGGTCGGCGCTATTGCCATCGCTGTAATCGAGCCGTTCGTTTGCACGGCATCGCTGGTCCTGGTCCAGTTCGTAGCGTTGTTAATGGTGCGCCACATGAAGCGACCGCCAATCCACAAAGTTGTTGGCGTTGTTGGATCCATTCGGAAGACTGTGATGAACGGAAACACGTCGCCGGCAATTCCAGAGATCACCGATGCCGAACTCAGGCCGTCATTTGTAGAGCGTCGCAGCGAAAGGCCTGTGGTTTCGAAAAAGATCGTGGTTGTGTTCAAACGATTCACGGCAACGTAGCCGCCGTCTCCGCCATTGATGCGGGCCCACGCGTTTGGACCGGCAGCGTCTGTGCCCCGATTCGTTCCGTTGTCCTGCGTACCACCAAAATACCGTTGTCCGTTCGGGTAGGGCAGACCATGGTAGAACTGCGTCACTGAGTAACCGTTGTTCAACGGGCCCCAAATAACAGGCGAGGGAACCGTGAAGAAGCCGCCGGGCGTGAATTCACTGCCGCAAATCGGACTGCTTGTAGTGATGACGCCACCGCCCGGAGTTGTGCCGTTTACATAACCAACGTTGCCGTCCTTGGCGTTAGACGTCTTGTAAAGACCGCCGTCGTCGCCGATGAACAACTGTTGATTCGTGGTTCCGTTGTAGTTTGGATGAAAGACGAGAATGTGATTGTCGGCGTGCACCAGTTGCGGGTCGCCGTTATTTGGCGGAGTGCCATCTCCCTGAAACCACCAGTACGAAGCAACACCCCAGTTGACGCCGCCGTTATCTGAGCGGAAGAGATCGATACCTCCGATCCAAACCTTTTCAGAGTCAGTCGGATCGACAGCGATCACGTTGTCGTACCAGCCCTGGTTCAACATTTGAGTCGTACCGAAGCCGCATTGCGTGAACGCGCCGAACACAGGATTGCTTAACAACAACGTGTCTTGCAGGTTCGCGCTGTTATTGCGCGTTCGAGTGGTCCAGGAACCAATGTCGCCCGATGATGTCGAACGAAGCACTGCGAGCAGACCGTCGGTATAGTTCAAGGTTGGAAAGTTTGGATTCGTTCCGGGCGGGCTGGAAAAAGTCGCTGCCAGCGCGTAAATCACATTTTGATTTGACGGAGCGATGGCGAGCGAAGTGCGGCCCTGGTTGACTTCGGAATAAACGTCAACCCACGTTCCCGCGCCGCCCGCATCTGTGTTGCGATAGATGTGTGAACGGTTGAAAGTTCCAACGGCAGCGAAGATGTAATCGGTTGCCTGGTCGGTGCGCATCACGAGGTCCATCGCTCCGTTTGCACCATTCGCGACGTTTGAAACGATCACCTGCGTCCAGCTTGTTCCACCGTCAAGACTGCGCCACACGCCCGTGCGAGTTGCAGCATAAACGTGTTGACTGTTAGCGGGGCTGACGACGAGGTCGTTAATGAAGAAGAAGTTTACATTGGAGGCAGTTGATGCGAGGCGCGTCCAGTGCGCACCGGCGTCGGTTGTTTTGAAGACACCTGCGCCACGAACGCCGTCTGCGTTGAAGAAGCCTTCGCCGGTTCCCGCGTAGAGCGTGTTGGGATTTGTTGGATCCATTGCCAGCGTCGTGACCGCGATATTGGCGAGAAAGTCATTCAACGGAGCCCACGAACTTCCGCCGTTTGTTGTTTTCCAGATACCGCCTGCAACGCCGGCTGCGTACATTGTATCGGGACTAACGGGATCGATTACGAGTGCGCGCGTGCGGCCGCCGACATTGCCCGGTCCAATCGACTGCCATGTGCCCAGCACGCCGCTCGTGGAGGCGCTGCCATCGCCGGCGCCGCCGCCACCGGTGCCATTAGGAAACTCACCGTCGCCGCCGTCAAAAATCTCCTCGGTGTCGCCTGAGTCGGCTTGCGCGGGAAGATTCTTGTTGCGTGCGGTCGAGAACCGCTTCATCTTTTTGATCTTCTCTTTTGCCTGGAAATAGCGCTCGACTGGTAACTCGCGCTCGCCTTTCGGCAGACGTTTTTTCAGGTACCACTCGATTGCTTCGCGCGGTTGATCGAAGCGATCCATCTCCTCGTCTGCATCGCCTTTGAATACGGTGGCCAGACGTGGATTGCGTTTGATGAGTTCTCGTCGCGCCGCCTGCTCCCTGCGGGATTCGCGCTTGTTACGAGCGACCTCTTTGTTGCGACTGGATGTTTTGACGTCTTTGCGCTCGGTGCGCGATCGTTGCTGTTGTGGACGAACCTTGCGTGCTAACGAGGGAACACCACTCAGGGCCACAATACAGATCAAGGTCAGGGATATTGCTAGGCGCGGCATTAGTCTTATATTCCTTTCGGAGAAGGGGGAGTGTTAATGGATAAGTGTTTGTACGCTGGACCCGCTTGAGGGCGCGAATTATATTTGAAGTCTAGTTCATCAACAAGCGCGGAGTGGCTTTGTGAAGGTTCTGCCGGGATTTAAATTCTTGTCTCTTGTCGTTGTCGTCGCGGTTTCGCTGCAAACCCCTTCGACCGCAGGTTGGCAAACCGTTCACTTCCACGAGCTGTTCAGTTTTCGTCTTCCTTCGGATTTCATCAAGCGTGACTCCAACGGCGACGACACGCGCGCCGAGTATTACAACGGTCAGACGAAACTGCTGGTCGTTTGGAGAAATACGGAGGCTCCGCAGTATGACGATCGCCGGCAGGCGTCGATGCACGACTATCAGGAATCGACAACACGGATTGGTGGGCAGCGCGCGAATATTCGGACTTACTGGCAAACTGTGGATAGTAAGCGCATGTATCGTGCTGAGCTAAATCTCGGAAACTGGGCGCGTGGTGAAGTTCAGCTCTACATGCGGCTCGAGAGCGATGAGCCTGCGATGCGTGAACTCGCGGATCAAATCTTCAAGTCGGTAACTCTGCCCATCCCGTCGCCCGAGCGGCCTTAATTATCCTTCCCTGCCCGTCACCCACGCCAAACCTGCACGCGCAATGTCGGCAGGTATTTCGTGATCGCCGTCAAACTCGCGGAAAGTGACCTCATAACCGCGCGCGATCAAACCCGCAGCGACTCGCCGCCCGCAACGATCGATGGGAAGAATATGATCGTGCGTGCCGTGCGAGATGAAGATGCGTGGTTTTCCAAGCGGATTGCCGCTGACAACAAAACCCGGTGAGAACGCTGCGACGCTGCGGAACAGGTCGCCGTTGATCAATCCGAGAGAAAGCGCGTACGAAGCGCCGTCGGAGAAACCGCCGACAGCGAGGCGATCCGGATCGATTGCGACCGTTTCAAAGGTGCGGTCGAGTACTCGATTCAGATGCTCAACGTCTTCGCCGAAACTGCCGCCGATTGCGTCCCACGTCGTTTGTCGCGAACTCGGCGCGAGCACTGCGACGCCCGTTTCGTCGGGTGTTTTGCCGAGATACCAAAACATGTCGTCAGGTCCTTGAGTGGCGCCGTGCAGCATCACGAGCAGGGGAACTGAAGATTGATTTGCGCTCTGCGGTACATAAAGGAGCGCGTCGCGTTCACGATCGATGCCTAGAGTGGTTTGACCGGTGAACTGAGTTTTCACGCCATCGCGCGGACGCGCTGTGAGTCTGCCGTTGCCGGCGAGCAGGGAATCGGCGCTGCGGGTGCAGGCGCTGTTTAGTGCAAGGGAGGCAAGGGTGCCTGCGGCGAGAGTGCAGAAGTTTCGTCTTGAGATGGTTGGGCGAACCGCCCGTGCATGGTCCATCGGTAAATGATTATAGGAAGGGTTTCGCGCGCCATGTTAGGCGCCGTGGGAAGTTTGCGTCAACGGTTTTGCGATTCCGGAGCGCCGAAGGCGCGGTCAGAGGTAGAGAAGGGTGGAGCGCCGAAGGCGCGGTCAGAAGGTAGCCAGACGCAAGCGCGAAGCGCGCAGCGTCTGGATCATAAAAAAGGGTCGAGGCCCGGAGGGCCGACAGAAGAGCGGCGCTCATCTACCGCCCTTTCAGGGCGGAACGATATCGGTTGTGTGATCCAGGGGCTGCGTGGTCGCTTCGCTCGCACTCACCCCTGGCTACCTTCTGTCCGCGCCTTCGGCGCTTGAGGGCTACCGCGCCGGCGCGCGCTACACAACTACAGCGAGACTGTTTGTTCCGCCCAGAATTGGAATTCGCGATGTTTGTGCTCTTCCGCTTTCGCCTGAACGCCGCCAGCAACGCGGCAGACCTCTTCAAACACACGCTGGCCTACTTCGTCGATCGTTTCGGTGCCGTCGATAACGCCGCCGGCTGAGAGATCGATGTCGTTGCGCATGCGTTCAAAGACCGGCGTGTTGGAAGCGAGTTTGATAACGGGCGTGATGGCGTTACCGATCGTCGTGCCGCGGCCGGTCGTGAACACGACAACCGTCGCTCCCGCCGCCACGAGTCCCGGCGTTGACTCCTGATCGTAGCCGGGACCTTGCATCAAATTGACGCCGCGATTCTTCACGCTCTCCGCATATTCGATCACACCTTCAATGCGCGTTGTGCCCGCCTTCGCAATCGCACCCAGGGATTTGATCGTGATGTTGAGCAAACCGCCGGCAACGTTCCCCGGACTCGGATTGTTATTCAGCACCGCACCGAACTTCGATGCATACTCCTTGTACCAATCAACCAGGCGATAAACCGCGCGTCCCGTTTCCACGTCTTTTGCGCGCATCGCCAGCAAGTGTTCGGCGCCACAAAACTCAGGCACTTCCGTAATCAGAACTGTGCCGCCTGAACGAACCAGTATGTCCGCAGCGCGCCCTAACGACGGATTCGCGGAGATCCCCGAAAACCCGTCAGAACCACCACACTTTACTCCGAGCACAAGTTCACTT
>DASZDV010000705.1:0-2512 GCA_035941575.1 Pyrinomonadaceae bacterium | reverse complement strand
GATGAGCGAGCAAACTGCACTCTCATGCCGCTTCAAAAAGAACTCATAATTCCAGTATGACTGCGTGCCCGCGCCAACACTCGAGTCTTTCTCGTCCTGGTAGATCACACGGCCTGTCGCGCAACCCACGCTTGGGTCGGCGAAGGCAGGCATCATTAAACGCAGCACATCCGGACGATAATGCGTCGTGGCATCGGAGAACACGATGATTTCACCGCGGGCCTGGGCCACGGCTGCATTCTGCGCGGCTGTTTTGCCGTGACGTTCAGTTTGGCGATGTAAGCGGACGCCCCGTGAAGCAAAGCTCCGCGCGATTTCGTCGGTGCGATCGGTGGAACAGTCGGAAGTTACGATGATTTCGAGTTGCGACGGCGGGTAATCAAGGGCCAGCGTGTTTTCGAGTTTTGCCTCCAGATCGCGCTCCTCGTTGTACGCCGCAATTATGACGCTGACCGAAGGCGTCCAATCCTCAGTCCTGACGGGCTTGGCCGCGATTTTGCTCAGCAGAACGAGCAACAAAGGATAGCCGACGTAGGCATATCCAACTGCGGCCACAGTTAACCAGAAAACCAGCTCCACAGGGTCATTAAAGCTCATACTGTTAAAAAATAGAAGCTGCTATGCCGTGTGGCGCAGCAGCTCCCAAAGCGATCCACAAATTCGGGTGATTAAGCGACGATTTCCTTCTCTTCCAGTTCAAAAACGAGCGTCTTGACATGTTCTCTTAGCGCCAGCTCAAACTGCTTCGCCTCTTCCACTTCGGTGAACGACAACGCCCGCAGCTCCTGCTCGATCCGCCGCCGGTAGTCGGAAACCAATGAATCAGAAACGCCTAATATTGCCGCCACTTCCAATTGCGTCGAATGATCGGGACTCAAGTAGCAGTACCAGAGCACGCCGATGATGCGGTTGTATTGCTTTACTTTGCCACGAACCGCCTCGTTTAAACTCGTCAGGAACTGGTCGACGAATCCCGCGGCTTCCCGTTCAGACTCGCGACGCACCAGTCCTTCCTCCGGATTCTCGCGCTTGTCTACGGGTTCATAACTGTTGTTGCTGTCGTTGTCGTTGTCGTCGCCGTCCAGGGGGACGAGATAAATGTCCATCACCGGCAGGCGCGACATCACCAGACTACGCAACGTTCGCACGTCAACCGGCGAATCGACTGCGTCCAGCACTGAGACGATCAAATCTTCCAGATCCGGATTGCTGATGACGACCTGCGAATCGCCCGTGCAGCCGACCATGCGAGTGTCACGCTGCCTGACGGCAATCATTTGCACGCGCTGTTCGACGTCGTGAGCGCCGCGTCGCGATTTGTCGTCCTTCCACTCGCTCAAGCCATAAACGCGATCCGCGAGCCGGCGGTGAGGTTCGTCATCAACTCCGCTGGAGTCGAAACGGCGGAAATTTGTGCTCGACTGAATTAACGTCGAAATACGGCGCGCGAGCCGATAGCTTTCCGGGTGTCGTTTGCGCAGTTCGGCGGTCAGCAGGTTTGTGAGTTCGATCTGGCTGATTTCACACTCGATCTCGTAGTCGGACATGTCCGTTTCGAGATAGTGTTCGAAACGGTTTTTGCTTAGAAGCTGAACGAAGAGTTCCTGGGTCAGGTCGGTGTAGGCCGCTCCGGTTCCCTCTTCGATCAGCAAGCCGGCGCTACGTGAAGCCCTGACGAGGGGGTGATGAGAGACGATGCGATGCAGCTCAGTCCAGAGACGATTTACGTCTGAGGACCGGAGGCTTTCAACCCACTTGGCGTTTTTTCCTAGGCGATCGTGGCGGCGCAGTCTGGTCTGCGACCGCTTGTCGGCCGCACCAGGCGCCGCTGTTTTTTGGGAATCTTCACTTATGGATTTCACGGGATTGTCCGTCTTAGCCCCATTTCTTTGTGCGCTGGTCTCAGTTTCCGGGTGTGGTGGGTGGTGGCTTGTTTCACTCTGAAACGACAGGTTCACGTTCGCTGATCGCTCTCAATGGAATGCCGGGCTGGTTGTTAGCGCCGAGATGTGGGTACAGAGGGATTTACCGCGCGATTAGCGGTGGTGCTCCTGGAGATAACGTCAGGCGAGCAGGTCGCTCATCTGACTGACGAGGGCATGGTAACAGCATTTTAAATAACGGGCAACAAGTTTTTACACTTGAGGATAGCTGCGAAAATACTGAGGAAAAAGGTGGGAAAAGGTCTGGAAATTATTGTAGATTCGACGTTTCGAAGGGGTGTCGAGCGGAATGCGAATGAGACAGCTCACGTAGAGCCAGGATGACCAGCTCACAAACACAGCTCACATTCAAAAAGACAGCCGCCTGTCCTGCGTCTTCGATACTGTTGTCGTATCGGTTGGAAAAACTGTCTCGGAAGGGCGCCGCCGCGGTCAAAAAACACCTCAGCTCGTGTGATTTTTGCAGCGCGGAATTGCCGTTGCTAGCGCATCATAAACCGGGCCGTAAGCGTCCATCCGAACCACCCGAGATCCCGATTAACCTGCGCAGTCTCGCCGAGGCCATCCTC
>DASZDV010000704.1:0-8060 GCA_035941575.1 Pyrinomonadaceae bacterium | reverse complement strand
AGATCAAACCGGACGATCTCGCCAGCGAGAAACCGTACCTGGTCTCAAATCGCAAAGACAAACTGGTTAAGTGTGTTGCTTTGGAAAAACCCGTTCCACCCTGTCCATGAACACAATTCTTAAAACATCTGTGTTCATCTGTGTCTGTCTATGGCCCGTTTACGGCGCTCCCGACTACACCAAATTTTCCCACTCAACCCCCAAACACAAGTCCGAATGCAACGCCTGCCACAAACCAGCAACAAAAAACTGGACCAAAGTCTCCCAATACCCCGACATCGCTGATTACCCGGATCACGACGCATGCGTCAGTTGCCATCGCGCCCAGTTTTTCCGCGGCGCGCGACCGCCGATCTGTTCCGTTTGTCATTTAAAGACATCTCCGCGTGACGAGGCGCGTTACGCATTCCGTAAACCGGCTTCAAGTTTGCAGTTCGTGATCGAATTTCCGCACGATCGGCACCAGGACGTGATCGCCTTGCGATCATCAAACCAACCGCACAGATGGTTTGTCTTGGCCCACGCGCCGCCGCAGCAGTTCAACAACTGCACCATCTGTCACGCGCAAGCGGCCGCGGTTTCAACACCACCGGCTGGCGGATGGATCGATTCTTACGCGCCGCCTGCCGCAACGTTCAAAGCGGCGCCATCAGATCATTCGTCGTGCTTCAACTGTCACTGGAAATCACAGGAACCGGTCGCGGCCAATTGCAACGGTTGTCACAAGCTTGCGACGCCTCACACCGCCGCAGGTCTTCCCACACGAATCTCATTCAAGTTCATGCACGAAGGCGGCGGTGAAAAGAAACAACACGTCGCGGAATGCACGACGTGCCACATCAACATCACGAAGTCGGCTTCACTCCGCGGCCTCAAGCCGGACGTGCCAATCACGTCCTGCACCGAGTGTCACAACAAGGAAGGATTGCGACAGGATCTCAACAAAGAACTGACGGCGCTCGACAAGAACCGCGCGTTCACTTGCAACTATTGCCATACTTCAAACGTCGGCAAACTTGACGCGCCCGCGAGCCACTACCTGATCGCCCAACGCCCACCGCTGACACGCAAAGACATCAAATGACGAACTTGCCTCTCAATCGCGTGATGAAGTTGGTCTTACTTCTTCTGTGTCTTCTGTGTTCATCCGTGGCCGCACAAGGCCCCGAAGTCGATTACTCGAAGTTTCTTCACAACAGCGCAAAGCATCGCTCGCTTGCCTGCACCTCATGTCACGAACGCGCGGACAACTCGGCAACACCGCGCTTTCCGGGTCACAAGGCGTGCACTGATTGTCACCGCAGCCAGTTCACCACGCCGTCGGTGCCCATGTGTTTGATCTGCCACACCGACACCAAGAGCAACAATCCACCGTTGAAGAATTTTCCTGCGAGTTTCAACGAGCCCTTCAACGTGAAGTTCGATCACGCGCAACACAACACAGGCTCGGCGCGGCCGCAAAATGGTTGCGTGAGTTGTCACAACTCGCCCGTTAACCGGCGTGCAGGTTTATCGATTCCTGCAAACCTCGCCGCACATAACAACTGCTACACCTGTCACACGCCGTCGAGTCGATCGAATGCGGGCCGCGAGATTGCGTCGTGCGGAGTTTGTCACGAGCAGAAATCGTATCGGCCCACCAGCACCAACGCGCGCGCTTACCGTTTCGCTTTTAGTCACGAGGACCACGGCACGCGGCAACGCCTCGCGTGCGCCGATTGCCACAAGCTGACCGCCGGCGCTGCGCAAACGCGACAAGTAAGCTCGACCACTGCGGCCCAACATTTCATCAACTCTCGCGCGCAGACCTGCGCGAGCTGTCACACCGGCAAACGAACTTTCGGAGGAGATCTCGGATTTAACGATTGTAAGCGCTGTCATTCCGGCGCCACATTTCGCATGCCGATTTAAAAAGTTTGACACTCGAAGAACGGCCTATTTAAGATTCGGAGACTATGAAACCACTCCTGATACTTCTTCTGGCTATTGGCTGCTTCACCGTTGTCATCCAGGAAAAAGAGAGCAAGGTCCAACCCAAGGAAGTCGTACTCGCGAAGGACAGCCAGTCAGACAAGTACGGCGAGGTGGCTTTCAATCACGAGAACCACGCGCTGAAGAAGTACAGCCCTGACGGACAGAGTGTGTTGACGTGCGTCGAGTGCCATCACACGGACCAGCCGGCAGCGAGTTTGAAAGCGCCGTTGAAGACTTCAGAACGCGCAGTGCTGTTGACAGCGGAAGCTTTGGCGGCTGCTGATGCGAAGCCCGTGAAGAGTTGCCGCGCGTGCCATTTGCAGGCTGGTGATGATAGCGCGCCGATGCCGGCCGTTCAGTATCCGGACAAGCCCGCTCCGACGAAGCTAACGAATGAAGTGGCGTATCACTTGAACTGCAATATCTGTCACGACAAAGCGATCGCCGCTCGTCCGGCGTTAAAAGGAAAAGTGCCGGGTTCAAACGACTGCATCCCGTGCCACAAACCCGCCGGTTAGTTCTCGGCCACGCAAAGTCTATCGGCAGTCGCCGCAATTGAACGTGAGTTCCGCATAGAAGTAACCCGCTCCTGGATCATCCTTATCGAATTGCACGAGATTGGTGATCGGTCCGAGACGATCGAAAAGGGGTGTCCTGTGATCTCGTGGTCCTGTGGGCCGACCGCAAGGTTGATTTCGCTGATCGCAGCCGACGGCAACACGGACGATGATTCGACCCACGACAAAGCCGTCCTTATCGATTCCGCCTACGATGCGGACGTGCGTTTCCCTCTCCGATCCAAGTTCCTTCACTAGTTCCAACAAGACTTGGCGTCCAATTCTCAGCGTTGGAATTTCAGCTTGAGAGCCTGTGAACGCTGAGGTAGTGACGTTTAGTGGGCGAACTGTGTTTGCTGTGCCGTCCTTGAGTTTGGTGGTTCGTACGTGCCGCAAGCAAACTCGCTGAACAGCGCTCCGGAGAGGAAACCTGAACGGGAATTCAAAGGTCAGGTCTCGCGGTGCCTGCGACCAAGTGTTACCGTTGCTCTCCGATTCACGACAATGTGGAAAGCTGTAGCGGTTAGAGTCGTCTTGAAAGACGCCGAAAATCCACCCATTCCTATCTGGATGTCTCCACCAGACTGCGTCATAGGGATGGATTTCCGGGTGGTCATGGTCGGAACCGTCCCAACAACACAGTGCCGTATGACTTGATGGCTTGTGCAGTCCGTGGTCATAGGAAAAAACTCCGTAAACGCAAGCCTCGGATCCCGTAATTTGTCCGCCAGGTTCGAGCTCCGACTTGCAGTCCGCACCATCGATGCACCTGACGCAATTGGGATTAGTTGGAGGTGCAAAAGGTCCAGTGCTGCATTTGGAACTACTTCCTTCGATTGGTAGGAAACGACCGTCTTGACCGTAGAAATGTTCGTCGGGAGTCACCTCGGCATGTATGACCTTTTGGCAAGTTAATCGCCAGTCCTCCGCTCGTTGCCGGCAAGCTCCTGAATCGCAAGTGGCCTTGCCGAATAGTCGATCATCTTCGTCTGTCAGATCCGCGTCCACGGTTTTCACAAATCCTCTGAGGAAATCGACATATGGTGAACCTGGTGCGGGCTGCAGGTTGATGTTTATATCCCGCGGGTCAGCTCTTTCGTCATTAACTTCATATTTGGTCACAACCCCACAGAACTTTCGTCGTAAAGGCAAACCACCGTCCGCTTCCCTTCGTGTTGGTAGAGCGGCTGTCGGAACCAACGCCTCGAGGTTTTGTTCCTCGCAATCACTGAAGATCCCCCCGCAGCAATCATTGAACGAGGTTGCCTGCTCAATTCGCGGTTGCAGCGCGGCGACCTGAACACCTTCCACGCTTACTCTGTCGACTTGTGAAGGATCTCCGGATCCTGCAACCGGTAAACACCGGCCCGCACTACAGGTCTGGCCACCTCCGCGACATCCCGGCGTCGCGTCCGAACAGACTGTCCCATCCGCCTGAAGCCGGCTTCGCTGCTCGCATCGTCCTGAAGCCGAGCAGCGCGCGATCGTACAAGGATTACTGTCGGTGTCAGGACAGGAAGTGCCCGCGGGCGCCGGTTCAATCTCACACGAAGAACTCCGACAGCGTCCGACGATACAGCTGTTTTGTGTTCCTCCGCCAATTTGACAGGGCGACCCATCTGCTCTGCCCCGGCATTGACTCTCGGGTGGCTGCTGCGGTTGCTGTGCGTCAACGCCACTAACGCCGGCATTGAGTAAGAAGCAGACAGACGCCAGCATTGCGACAATTACGACGCAAAGCGTAACTGATCGATTCGTTTTCATGGCAACTCCGTTACGTGAAGCGATGGTTCATGCCTGACGCTTGCTGGGCGTAAGGAACGGCTCGAACCCACGGTTGAGACATCGTTAACGGTAGGCTTACGCGAGGATGATAGAGTCGCACGTTAACGAAAGGACTGAAAGATCGTGCGGACAATATGCCTCTAAGGCAGCGAAGTCAAACTATTTCCAGATAGAGCCACGGATTTACACAAAGGACACAGATTACAATTGGCCCATCTGTCTTACCTGTCGGAGGGTAGTGTCGTGGATATGCTGGACGTGGCATGAGGTGCAGTTTGGTTTGTCGTCGCGAGTGTTATGACAAGTGGCGCACGTTGTACGTGGCGTGGTGCGATCGATCGGGTCGAACGCCAGGTGGCAACTGTTACACGACAACCGGCCTTCCGCGTTTCCCTTGATCCCGCCCGCAACTTTCACGCGCTGGTCGTGGAGCGCATGAAACTGATTACTCCGCCACTTCTGATCTGAATCAGTTGGCAGGCGAACGACGGCAAGCTTTCTTAACTCCCACTCCTCATCGTTGATCGATTTCTCACTCCACACGCCATTCACAACCGGATAACCAAACGTGCCTCCATGCGGCGTCGCAACCTTGCGGCCGTTGTAAACATTTCGATTGCTGTCCGTGTGACACGTCGTACACGAGGCGAGCGCAGCGTCAGTAGCGTCAAACTCCGCGCCCTTATGCTCTGCGTGACAATCAGCGCAATCAATTCCCGCGGCGACGTGAGGTGTGATAACTGTTGCCTTAAACGCATCAGTGCGATGACACGCGGCGCAACGCCCGTCCATACTTCCTTTCAACGCGTGACACGTCGTGCACGAACCATTGTTCGCCGCCAAGGCAATCGGCGGTGACAGACTCAACTGCGATGCAGCATGCGCTTTGCTCAGTCGTCCGGGCGCAAACGCATTCGTGTACCAGTAAGCAGCCGCAACAGAAACCGCCCCGACGAGGATCATGGCCCAGGTAAAGAATGCTGCCGGCCAGCGCGACACCAGGTCAGTTGTCGGCGCCCAGTTGTACTGCGCCTTACCGCTTCTGCGTCCGGCCTTCGGAAACAGAGGCGACGGCCGCACCATCTTTCCTGCGTCGCGGATTCGCTTGTCCCAGAAAATATCGAGCGCTTTCGTACCACCAATCGGAGCCGGACGCGGCTTCTTTCCCTTTGCATCCGCGGGCGCCACGAGATTGTCGGTACTCAATCCCGGATCGCTCAGATCGAGCTCAGACGGTCGCGACCCAATACGCAGTTCCACACGAATTAATAATCCTTTTTCAGTCGTGTCGATCTCGATCTGAAATGGTCCAATTTCGATGATGTCGCCGGACGCGAGCGCTTCATTGTCTTCGACCGGTTTGCCGTTGAGGAGAATCGGGTTCTTTTGCCGCAGCGAGAAGAGATAGTACGCATTGTCAAACTGCTTGATGCCCGCCTGCACGCGTGATACGGACGGATGATTCAGCAGCACTTCACACTCAGGCAGGCGTCCAATCAACAGCCCGTCGCTGATGATCGTCACCGGATCGATCGTCAGGTCTTGTCGAACAATGATGTACTGATTGTTAACGGGCATTGAAGAAAACTACTTGCACGATGTGCACGACCATCAACGCAAGCATTGCCGCTGTCGAGACAACGTGAATCGGAATCCACGAACGAAGCGTTCGATGAAGCAACAGCAACGCATCGACGCGCCGCAAAGTAACCGCCGTTTCAACTGCCGACAACAGTATTTCTCGTTCGTCGTGTGTCGCCAGTCTTGTAGTGCGAGCCGTGAACTCTTCGCGCGCCTGGGCCAACAGCGGTTTCAACTCTTCGCGCCGCCAGAGTTGGCGCCACAAGAAACCAAAGGATGAAAACCGGGGATAAACTCGATGGCGGATTTCGTCTTTCAACCAACCTTCGCTCTGCTCCAGTATCGACGCCGCTTGCGCTTGCAGCTCGTCGCGACGCGCTGCGAGATCTTCCAACAGCAGCGGCTCGCCTTCGATGCGAGTCATGATTCGCGGTGACACGATATAAGCGATAAACCCAACGACACCTGACAGAATTACGAGATCAAAGACGAAGTACAACAGACTGGTAATCAGTCCACCGGTACTTGGACCGGAGTGCAGCAACAGGACCACACCCGCCACGACGCCCGCATAAACGTGAAGCAACATCCAGTAGCGCAAGGCGCCCGCGCGCCGGCGGTAGATCTGCTTGCGAAACGGATAAGTCATGACGATCGCAACGCCTGCAAGACCGACGAGCCCGGTGAGCCAGCGCATCGTCAGCCAGGTGCCCATGAGTAGATCGTCAAAACCATATCGGGCCAGGCCCCATACGACGCCGACGATAGCCGCGAGCGTGGCGACGACTCCGCCAACGTGCCACGCGCGCGCAAGTGGATCGCTCTTGTGAATGTTTCGGCCGATCGCATGAGTTTGGTCGCGAAAGACAAAGCCCTGCGATGACTTCACCTCGTCGAAATACTCAACCGGATTCACGCGGACCAACGCACCCGTTGGGCAGTTCTCTTCGCACGAGTACGCCCGCCGCCGTGCGCCGGGCGGATTCATCTTCGTGCCTTCACACAGGTTGCATTTGATTGCGACGACGTCATCTGCTGCGGTAGCTGCCGCTGGATCTGGAATACGAAAACTGAAGACGCGCGCGAGTGACGTAATCAGTCCACGTCTGTTTGGCGGTGCGTCGCGTGACACCATCGTGATCGCGTCGTACGGACACTGCGTCGCGCAATCGAAACAACCGATGCATGTTGTCTTGTCGATGTCTACAAACCCCTGGGGATCGCGAAAGATTGCACCGGTCGGACATCCAGTCAGACATTCCGGATCTGCGCAATGCATGCAAACCTGCGGTACCAGCGCGTGTTGCAGTCGCTTCTTGCCGATTGCAATCGGCCGTTCGATCTGGATGCCGCGCCGCAATAAACGCGACTGTCCGTGGACCTTGTGACATGCGAGCGAACAGTTGCCGCAACGAACGCATAGATCCATGTCCATCACGAGCACGTTCGAACCGTCGATGATGCCCGTGCCGATCGTTTCTTCCGCTGACTTGAGTGCGTTGATGTCGGGAATGTCCTCGAGTGTGAGCGGCAATGAGTCGTCGGCGTTTGAGAAGCGCGCTAACGCACTCAACAACTCCGCTCGCAGATTTGCGTCAGTTGAAAAAGTGCTCAATGAGATCTCGAGTACTTCAGTTCTCTGCATGAGGCTGGCGCTGTACTTCCACGTCTCCGCATTAGTTATTCCCTCGAGACCGAGACAATTTCCTGCGCCGAGGAAGTCAACGCCGATGCCCGCGTTCATGCTCATCACAACTTCCGGCGAAGAAGCGTGAAACGGGATACCGCGCGCGCGTCTCACCCAACCGCTCTTGATAAAGCTCACGCGATCGATAGGAGAGCCTTCTTTGCACACCACGTGGTTCTTGCCATAGACCATGAAGCGTGCTGATTGCTTGAGTTCGCGAACGAGTGGTTCGCTCAGAGGCTTGTCGGTGACGCGCGCAAAGTCTTCGAGCACGCGCCCAAAGCCGTGAGTGCGATAAGTTTCGTCGAGGATCTGGCCGAATTTGGGAAGTTTGCGAAGTAATCGCAGCGCGGGACGCGAGACTTCGAGTACAACTGCCGATTGATTCGCAGGCACCGCGACAGTTGCGTTGCGCTCGATGCCGGCGAGCAGCGCCATCTCCCCGAATAATGCGCCGGGTTCCAGCACGTTGATTC
>DASZDV010000703.1:0-2169 GCA_035941575.1 Pyrinomonadaceae bacterium | reverse complement strand
AGCACGAAATCTTCGAGCCGCTAAAACTTGAGAAAACGTTCTTCAATCCCGAACTCGCTCTACAAACCGGCATCGCCGCGTGTGAAACGGGCAACATGTACGAAAAGAGCATGTGTAACGAGAGCGGCGCCGGTGATTATCAGAAATCACGTCAACGTTTGATTTGGGGTGAGGTGCACGACGGCAATGCCTATTTCCTCGGCGGAGCTGCGGGCCATGCAGGACTCTTCTCAACCGCGGGCGAGGTGTTTCAAATGGCGAAGCAGTTTATTGGTGAAACGAGCCGCCTGCTCGCGCCGAACACTTGCAAACTGTTTCAGCAAAATATGACCGAGGGACTCGATGAAGCACGCTCACTCGGATGGCAACTAGCCGCAACGAAGGATTCAACCGCAGGAACCGAGTTACCGCCTGACAGCTTCGGCCACAGCGGATTCACTGGAACCTCACTTTGGATCGATGCGCAAAATCGTCGCGTCTTTGTTCTTCTCACCAATCGCACTCACGCTCGCGAGTTGCCTTTTGCTAACCTCAATTCAGTGCGACGCGAATTTCACAATCTCGCTATAGCCGAAATCGCAAAACAGTCCCCAACACGTTCAGGTCGCCCGGAATACTGACGCCGTCATTCTGTCGCAAGTAGTAAAGGTCCTGTGTGAAGTGCTTGTTGAAGACCTTGCTGCCACCGATCGAAAACCGGTTGCGCACCCAGCGGTCCACAGCCCAGTCGTAGAACACTTCGTCAGCAATAAATAGGGAAAGCTGCCAGTCTTTTGCGCCGATCGGATGTTCGACCTGGAACCGGTTTCGATAGCGATTTGCCTTTACGCCCGAGTTCCGCATCCGGCGTTCGAATTGGTTGCGATCGCTGAGCCGGAAGTCACCCGCGTTGAACCGCAACGTCACCGGTAGAGTGAGACGATTCTCCCAAATACGCCGGCCGGGGAACGGCTGCATTCCAATGCCGAGGTAGTTAGGAGAAACTGTAACGTGTTTTCCAAACCGGAAAGTAAAACCGACGCCGACGCGTTCGTCGACTGGATGAGTGAAGTCGCGGCCTACGCGTAGCGTGCCGAGAATGTTCGCATCGAAGTTTTTAGTGACTGGGATCGCTACCTGAACGTCGCTCCAAAATTGATTATCCGCTCGATCCACCTGCGCGGAAGCTTTGGCCGCAGATAAGCACAGAGCACACAGAAGGAGAAAACAGGTAAGACTACTTTTTCGTGTCATCTGTGTGTGTCTGTGGCTCCAAAACCGTAAACGAATTGATCGACACAACCACGCGTTCGCCAACCTGCAATCGCGTTGCAACCGCCTCCGGTTTTGGACGCGTCGCGATGATCGCCTTTGCTCTTTCAGGAGTTTCAGTTGTCAGAAAATAAGGAGTCTCGTCAGTGCGACACTCGTCGCCGCCTCGTTCCAATCGCAGACGAATTCGTTCGAAAGCACCGACGAACGTAATCTCTTCGATACTCGCAGTTGAAATCTTTACCAGCCCCGGACGCAGCAGGTCACTCCGGCACACCGACACGTCCTCCGGCCGGAAAACGATCTTCACGCAATCGCCCTGGCGAAACTTCGCTGTGTCCAGCGTTGCGGGAATCTGCGAAGAACCAACTTCGAGAACGTTATTCCCAACAGTTGCTTCCAGAATATTTGCCGCGCCGAGAAACGTTGCAACGTATTCAGTCGCTGGATGGTTGTAGATCTCGTACGGCGTCCCGATCTGTTCGATATGTCCCTGGTTGAGTAGTGCGACGCGATCGCCCAACTCGAGCGCTTCTTCCTGATCGTGGGTAATGAAAATCGCAGGGACTCGCACCTTCTTCAACAACGCACGAATCTCACGCCGGAGGTGAGAACGCGTCTGCGTGTCGAGCGCGCCGAAAGGCTCATCGAACAGGAGCACCTGGGGTTTGTATGCGAGTGTGCGCGCGATTGCCACCCGTTGTTGCTGGCCGCCCGACAGTTGCGACGGATACTTTTTGCGATGCTCTTCAAGTTGGACCAGCGACAGCAGCTCTTTTACGGTTTCGCGAATCTCTTTGCGGCGCCGTTTGCGAATGCGCAGTCCGTAGCCGATGTTCTTCTCGACTGTCATCTTCGGAAACAGCGCGTACGATTGGAAAATAACTCCGACGCCTCGCTCGCGCGCGGGAAGATCAG
>DASZDV010000702.1:0-2760 GCA_035941575.1 Pyrinomonadaceae bacterium | reverse complement strand
TCAGCAGCCGTCTTGAAGGCGTGGTCTACAAAGTCACTCCATTTAAGGAAGCAGTTGTATTCGCGCGGAACCTCGGAGTGGCTACGGGCATTGCATTCGATCGCGGAGGCGTGATGTACGTCGGCGATCGCACAGGCACGATTTTTAAGATCAACGGAATCGGTGAGGAAAGTGCGTGGGCGCAAATTGAACCATCAGTGTCTGCGTTTCACCTGGCGTTTGGACCAGACGATTCACTTTATATTGCTGGTCCAACAGTCACCAGTTTCGACTGTATCTGGCGCATAAACAGAGACGGGGATGTTGACGTTTTTTTCAAGGGGCTCGGCCGGCCGCAGGGACTCGCGTTCGACACGCAAGGAAACTTGTACGTCGCGGCGTCTTTGCGTGGACGCCGCGGCATTGTTCGTATTTCACCTGACGGTCGCCACGCGGAACTGATTGTTGCTGGTGTGAATTTGATTGGTCTGGCATTCAGCTCAGGCGGAGAGATGGCCGTGGTATCCATCGATTCGGTTTACAGTTTACCGGCAGGCATCAAGGGCACGCTTTTGACGGGTTAAGCAGAGAATGCTAAGTTGACCGAAACCGTTTAAGCCCGCAGCTTTAGAACGCGAGTGCTGTATTGAATCCAGAAGAACTGATTCCAAAACTTGTCATCTACATGGTGGTGCTGCTGCTAGCGATCTCAGCTCACGAAGCGGCCCACGCGTGGATGTCTTATAAGTTTGGTGACGATACAGCACGACTGTTGGGCCGCATCACGCTTAACCCCGTCGCTCACACCGATCCAATTGGCACGCTACTAATTCCAATAGTCGGTTTTATTGTCTCTGCGATGGGTGGTTCGTTTTTTCTTCTTGGCTGGGGAAAACCGACGCCTGTGAATCCGTTGCGTTGGCGCCAGAAGGATCTGGCTAACGTGATGGTGTCGATCGCCGGCATTTTGGCGAACCTTTTAATAGCGACGATCGCGTTTATGATTTTCAAGGTGTTGCTGATAACTGGTTGGGGCGCGTCAATCCCGGAGAGCCTGGGTGAGCCCGTCGGCCTTTTTCTGAACTATCTTTTGATCATGAACGTGTCGCTGGCGGTCTTCAATCTTCTACCTTTCCCGCCGCTGGACGGCAGCAAGGTGCTGGAAACGTTTTTACCCGAGAGTATGCAACCGGTGCTGGCGGTGCTCGAGCAGTATGGATATTTGATCTTGATGGTCTTGATGTACATGGGAGTCTTCGGCCTGATCATTACACCGGTGATTGAAGGCGTGTATTTCCTCCTGTACTACGGAAACAGATGACAAAGCGTATCTTCAGTGGCGCGCAACCCACCGGAAACGTGCACCTCGGCAATTATCTTGGCGCGCTGAAAAACTGGGTCGCCTTACAACACGAGTACGAAAGCTTCTTTTGTATCGTGAACCTCCACGCGATCACGATAGCTCGCGACCCAAAACTGCTGGTTCAACAGACAAGAGATCTCGCGCGCTTCTACCTCGCCGTCGGCATCAATCCTAACGTGTCGACTGTTTTCATTCAGTCAGACGTGCCAGAACACGCCGAACTTACCTGGATACTGAACTGCGTGGTTCGTGTGTCTGAACTCGAACGAATGACGCAGTACAAGGACAAGGCGCGAAAGCAGCATGAGGTAAATGCCGGACTGCTTGACTATCCCGTTTTGATGGCCTCCGACATTCTGCTTTACCAGACCGACCTCGTTCCGGTCGGTCACGATCAGAAACAGCACCTGGAGTTGACGCGGGATCTTGCCATCCGTTTCAACCGTGACTATGGCGAAACGTTTAAGTTACCAGACGCTTATATTCCAACACTCGGCGCGAAGATCATGTCGCTGTCGGATCCCCTTAAGAAGATGTCGAAATCAGACGACGATCCTAACAGCCGCATCATGCTGATGGACGACGCGGACACTGTCCAACGGAAGTTCAAACGAGCCGTGACCGACTCCGGCACTGAGATTCGGTTTGACGAGTCACGTCCCGCAATTAACAACCTGCTGGAGATCTACCATCTGATTACTGGAAAGAGTCAGGTAGAGGTTGAAGATCATTTTGCGGGTAAAGGTTACGCTCAACTGAAGGGCGATCTGGCTGATGCGACGATCGAATTCTTACAACCTTTTCAGCAGCGAGTAAAAGAAATAAGCGACGAGGATCTCGATGAGATTCTGGGCCAGGGACGTGAAAAGGCGAGCCGGATCGCGCGTGTAACGTTGCAGAACGTTTTCGAGCGCACCGGCCTGACAGGATCGTTTAGACGCTGATGAGGGAAGAGAATCCTGAAACATTATTCGAGACGGCGGAAGAAGCGACCGCGCCGGTAAAGGTGCCGACAACGGCGGAGCCTCCGACGAGTGCAATGAGCGCTGCGGCAGCGGCGGCTCCCGAAACCATAACTCCGCTTAACGTTGCCGGCGCCTCGCCACAGATCGTTTCTGACGACGTCACCGACGATCTGAAGATTCTGCTGGGTGAGTTTGAGGGACCACTCGATCTGTTGTTGCACTTGATTCGTCAGGAGCACGTCAGCATCTACGACATTCCCGTTGCGCGAATCACCGATGAGTATCTTCGTTACTTGCGTGTAATGCAGGAGCTGGACATCGCAGTCGCCGGAGATTTTTTGGTGATGGCGGCGACGCTCATTGAGTTGAAGACCAAGATGCTGTTGCCGCGCGATCCACTGGCAGCGCCAGAAGAGGAAGATGATCCGCGCGCGGATCTCGTCAACCAACTAC
>DASZDV010000701.1:0-8225 GCA_035941575.1 Pyrinomonadaceae bacterium | reverse complement strand
CACTTTCTATGCGGCAAGTTGCCACGACTGCGGCCTATGGTTTCAAAATCCGCGACCAGTCGAATCAGACATTCCACTGCTTTATCCCAACACCTACTTGCCTCACGCTGAAGCGTCTCCGCGAATCGTACCGCCGCCGCGACCTTCGAACGTACTCAGAAATGTGTGGCGTGGTTGGCACCGCGGATTTTTGGAAAAAAACCTCGGATACAAGCAGGAATTGACGTCCGGCCGGGCGGCACGGTTTGGTGCTGCGATGGGCGCTAACTTTTCACTGGCAGCCCGGTGGCGTGCGGGTTGTGATCTCATCCCCCGGTTCGTACCTGGGGGACGCCTCCTCGAGATCGGATGCGGCAACGGCGGGACACTCAAGCGATTCAGAGACCTCGGCTGGCAAGATCTGCACGGTATCGAACTTTCAGACGCAGCAGCGCGCATCGCGCGACGGGCCGGTTTCCCTGTAACAACAACAAGCATCGAGAGCGCGCTTGAAACCTATCCCGATAACTCGTTTGACGTCATCGTTGCAGAGATGGTGCTGGAGCATCTCCTCAACTCGTTCAAGGTCGTTCAGCAGATTGCGCGCAAACTGAAACCCGGTGGCGAGTTTCTCTTTTCAACCGTTGTTCGCGATTCACTCGACGGGCGCATCTTTGGTCCATACGGCGTTTGTTACGACTTTCCGCGTCACATGGTCTTCTTTCGCAAGCGCGATCTCGACGACATGTTGCAGCCGGATTTCGATCAAATACATTCATGGCATCAAAGCACGCCGATAGATTTTCAGCGGCCGGCGCATCTGCGTGCGGCTCGTTTTGATCCCCACCTTCGCACGTTCTTCAAGAGCCGAGCCGGCGCGCGCGTGGTCCAAACGTTGGCGCGGCTCAAACTCATGGGTCGCGTTTCGTATCGATGTCGACGGAAACTATAACCAGCGTAAGCACGACATCAATCAACGAGTACCTTCACGGACTCAAGGACAAGACTATTCTGGTTACCGGCGCCGCCGGCTATCTCGGAAGCGCACTCACGTCATCGCTTCAGAGTATTCGTTGTCGCATCGTTGCTCTGGTCCATCAGAAAAACTGCGGGCCGCTGCCTGCTGAAAGCGAGGCATCCCTTAGATCCCTATCCGTCGACCTCTCGCAATCAGTATGGCTGGATGTTCTGCGAGAAACTCGGCCGGACGTTATCGTCAACCTCGCGGCCCATGAGCACCATCGCAACTCGCAACAGGCGCCGGCCGTTGATTTAGCCGTTAATACCGCAACCGTGCTCGAGCTGCTCGAGGCCTGCCGAGAACTAAGACTCAACCCGCGAATCGTGCTGGCAAGTTCCGCCAATATCGCCGGTTGTCCCAGCTCGATGGTGGTGAGTGAAGATACGCCTGACCAGCCGCTTACGCTTTATGCAATTAATAAGTTGGTAGCCGAACAATACCTGCGCTACTACTCCGAGAATTTCAACATCGCCGCTGTTTCATTGCGCTTCGCAAATGTCTATGGCCCATTGCCAAACCGACAAACGGACGTCGAGTCGCGGGTCGTGTTGAACCACATCATGCGACGCGCACTCGCCGGTGGTCCGCTCTATCTCTATCGCAACCAAAACTGCGTGCGCGATTTCGTTTATATCGACGACGTAATCCGCGCGATTTGCGCGGCTGCGACCAGCGAAACGATCACCGCCGGCAACAAGTACATCGTCGGCAGCGGCGAGGGCTATTCATTAAGAGAAATCGTAAACGAGATCGCGACGCGCGCGGAGCGTCTGAATAGCCGGCATGTTGCCGTACTGGTGGATGAGAATGCTGCGTTGGAACCGATCGAATGGCGAAACTTCATTGCCGACTACAGCCGGTTGCGATCGGCGACCGGTTGGGCGGCAGGAACCAAACTTCATCAGGGCATTGACTCAACCTTACAGGCTTTCTTCGGAGGTCAATCGCATTGAAAATTCTAATCATCGGTGGTGCGGGTTTTCTCGGGGCACACGTCGTGCGGCGGTGTCTTCGCGATCCGGAAAACGAAGTTACGGTGCTCGACTCGCTCGAACCCGAGCTACACGCAACCACGGCGCATCTGCAACCTGTCTGGGAGCGAATAACTTTTATTCGCGGCAGCATGGGTGATGAGCCGCTAGTGGCGGATGCTGTTCAGGGTCAGGACGTGATCATCAACCTGGCTGCGCAGACGTCTCATCCGCGATCGCTGCAAAACCCGTTGCTCGATGCGGAAATAAACTGTCTCGGAAATCTGAAGTTCCTCGAAGCCGTACGCTTGCTAAACCGGAAAGCGGTTGTTGTTTATGCCTCGAGCAGCACTGTGATCGGGAGGGCCGTCGGTGATCTGGTTGATGAAGATCACGTTGAGCGACCGCTCGATATCTACTCGGCAAACAAGGGAGTCGCCGAAAAGTACTATCGCATTTACAACCGCGTGCACGATCTCAAAACGATTGTGCTGCGTTTCGCGAACCTCTACGGACCATACGGAAAAGGCAGTCCGGAGTTTGGCTTTGTCAACTACTTCATCGATCTCGCGTTGCGTGACGAAGAGATCCGCATCTTTGGTTCCGGTGAGCAAACGCGCAACGTCCTCCACGCCGAGGATGCAGCCGATGCGCTGTTCCTCGCGGCCCAATCTCCTGAACTGATCGGCGAAGTCTATTTTGCAACTCACGACGAGCACCTGTCGGTCGCACAAATCGCAGAAGAGATCACGCGCGAATTCAGCCGGGGAAAGATCACTTACGTTCCGTGGCCCGACGAACGCAGACGAATCGAGATCGATCACGTCACGTTCTCCTCGACGCGTTTACGAGATCTAATCAATTGGCAACCGGCGTATACGTTCAAACAAGGTCTCGCCAGGACAAGAGCGGTTATTTCCACCGAGATCAACGACCTCGAACCACTTGCTTTCACGAGTGCGACCAACTAACGGGCGAAAAAAACTTTTGGTGGTGCTGGAAGCAGGGGACAGCCTGCCGAGCGGCGTAATTCGGGGTCTTGCCTACGAGCGACTGTTTGCCGAGAACGGGTTCGACGCAAAGTTCGTTTCGCGGCGTCCTGCCCGGCTGTTCGAGAACAATAAGTTTCCACTCTTCAACTTCGCACCGGTGCGCAACCGTTTGATGAGCCGCGCCATTGCCTATAACGAGAATCGTATTCGCAAGCTGGCGCGCGAGGTCGATGTGATCTATCTCAACAAGGTTTCGTCGCCGGCGTTGTTGCACGATCTGCTCAAAGATAAACACGCGCGCATTGTTTACGATTTCGGCGACGCGATCTGGCTTCAGGAGTGGTCGGCTTCAGAACTGAACGAAGTGCTGCGCGAAGTGGATGCTGTTACGACGGACAATGAAGTTACCGCGAGTTTTGTGCGGAAAGTGAATCCGAATTGCGTGGTCATCCCGGATGCGCCCGCGCTACATGCGTTTGACGAAAGACGCATTGAACTCAGTAAAAAGCCGAAAGATCGCATCGTGCTCGGGTGGCTCGGCTCGCCCGCTACTGCTTACAACCTGTACGTAATCTGGGAAGTGCTGGAACAGCTTTTCAAACGTCACAACAACCTGCACCTTCGCCTGGTCGGCACGGGCCACGATCTGCGGATGATCCCAGAGTTTGAGAATGTTAAGTACTCATGCGTGTCGTCTTACGATCAAACGAGGATGGTTGAAGAAGTTTTCGGAATGCACATCGGTCTGTTTCCGCTCCAGGACGTTGAGCGCTGCCGCATGCGTGGCGTGTTCAAAGCGACGAATTACATGTCCGGTGAAGCTGCTGTCGTCGCCTCGCCCGTCGGCCAGTGTCCCGACTTCATCAAAGACGGCGTCAATGGAATGCTGGCGGCGACAAAACAGGAATGGATCGAGAAATTGGACCGATTGATCGTTGACGGGGAACTTCGACGCCGTTTGGCTGAGAACGGCCTGGCCACCGTGCGCGAGAGTTTTCGTGTCGAACAGTCATTCGCCATGCTGAAGCAGGTGCTCGGGAACTAATGAAACTTGTAATCACGGGGCCGCTGGGCCACATCGGTTCCGGACTCATACATTCGCTCACGCCGGCAGATGCAACTGAAGTTGTTCTCATTGACAACCTCTCGACGCAACGCTACGGCTCGCTATTCAATCTCCCAGCAGGCATTCAGTGGACATTCGTAGAAGCAGACGTAACCGAAGCAGATCTTGACGCGCTTTTTGCCGGAGCAAATGCTGTCATTCACCTGGCGGCTATCACCAACGCAGCAGCGAGTTTCGAGATTCAGGAAGAAGTCGAACGCGTAAACTACTTCGGCACACAACGAGTCGCACTCGCAGCCGCAAACGTCGGAAGCCCGTTGATTTTCTTATCGACCACGAGCGTCTACGGCGTGTCGGAAGGCATCGTGGATGAGGACTGCCGGCCTGAACAACTGCAACCGCAGAGTCCATACGCGAAAAGCAAACTCCAGGCAGAGCAGTTCATCGCGAGTCTCGGCGAATCATCAAACCTGCGATTCTTCATTGGACGCTTTGGGACCATTTACGGGCGCTCGATCGGCATGCGATTTCACACGGCGGTGAACAAGTTTGTGTGGCAGGCGTGCGTCGGACAGCCCCTAACCGTGTGGCGAACCGCGCTCGATCAAAAACGTCCTTATCTGGATCTGCATGACGCTGTTCGCGCGCTGAAGTTTGTAGTTGAACGAGATCTATTCGACAACCAGATCTATAACGTGCTCACTGACAATCTGACGGTGCGCGAGATCATTGAAGTCATTCAACAGTTTGTCCCTGACGTGCAGATCGAACTCGTCGATACGAGAATCATGAATCAACTCTCGTACACCGTAGACGTTTCCAAATTCATGAGTCGTGGATTTCGTTTTGAAGGCGATCTTCGAACCGGCGTTAGTGATTCCATCGCGCAGTTGCAAGCTCTCGTTGCCTCGTGCCCACAACTGATCAGCCGTTAGTTAGCATTCTCATCCCGGCATATAACTGCCGTCCGTGGATCCGAAGAGCCGTCGAAAGTGCGTTGAATCAGACCTGGAAAAACTGCGAAGTAATCGCGTTGGATGATTGTTCGACGGATGGTACTGACGACGAGTTAAAACAGTTTGCAGACTCGATCCATCTCGAGCGTTCGGATGTGAGGCACGGTCAAAACGCGGCTCGCAATCGATTGACGGATTTGAGTAGTGGCAAGTGGCTGGTCTACCTGGATGCGGACGACGAGCTGGACGCAGAATCAGTTGAACTGAAGCTTCAGTTCATGGCTGAAGCGGATGCGATTTATGGATCGACGAAAATTGCGACCTATATTGATGGCCCTGATGATGACGCACGCGAAGTTCGGTCGGAGGAACGTGTAGCTGAAGACTACGTTGATTTGTGGGCCGCCGCATTCGCATGGAAGTTTCCCAACACCACCGCCTTCTGTTTCAAACGGCGGGCTGTCATCGCAGCCGGTGGTTGGAACGAAAAGATCAAAAATTGCACCGACTACGATCTCTATTTCCGACTGCTGCTGAACAACTGCCGATTCAAAGCGGCGCCACGCGCATGGTCCACGTATCGTCAATGGAGCGCGACGCAGGCGGTCAACGAAAACCCATTGAGGAAAATGATGACGCGGCTTCAGTTGATGTTTGACGTCGTCGCGCGAATGAAAGTCGCCGGGGAAATGACGCCCCCGCGCCGGAGCGCATTCTTCGATGCTTCGCTGGGCGTCTTAAGAACGATTTATCCGATGAATCCATCTCTGGCGATTGAGTATCACGACAAGTTGCTTGCGGAATGTCCGGAGTGCCGTCCGTCGAAGGATCTGTTTCCAACGCGCTATCGATTGATCTATCAGACTATCGGTTTCTCCTCGGCTGAACGTATCGCCGGACTGATGCGGTCCTGATCCAATAGTGCCGACGTTTTCCGTCATCATCCCCGCCTACAATCGATCGTCGTATTTGCGGCAGACGCTGGAGTCTGTGTGGCGCCAAACCTTCAACGATTACGAGATCATCGTAGTTGACGACGGCTCAACCGACGACACGCTAACTTACCTTTCCGAAATCAGTGACAAGGTGACCGTCATCCGGCAACCAAACTGCGGACCAGGTACGGCGCGCAATAAAGGCGCAGAGAATGCGCGGGGGGCATACCTCGCATTTCTCGATAGTGACGACCTCTGGTTTCCCTGGACATTGGAAACTGTTTCTGAATTGATTGTGCGGCATGATAGCCCGTCACTTATCGCTGCAAAACTATTCGGTTTTACAAATCCGTCTGAATTCAACTCCTTAAAGCCTGCCAAAACGAGTGTGCAAGTCTTCAGCGATTACCTCGCATCGAGCGATCGCGACTGTTTTGTCGGTGCGGGAATGATGTTCGTAAGACGAGACAAATTCGTAGAAGCCGGCGGTTTTAGTTCGCGACACATCAACCTCGAAGACCACGATCTCGTGCTACGGCTCGGAACTGCGAAAGGATTTGTACGCATCGATGAGCCACCGACGCTTGGCTGGCGCCGCCACGATGACAGCGCGACCGATCATTTCAGACGCAGTTTCGAAGGCTGCCGGCATTTGATCGCAAATGAGCAACACGGAGTTTATCCCGGCGGAAAAAAACGCCGCGTCGCACGGCGAAAGATAATCACTCGCCACATCCGTCCGTGGGCGTTGACGTTTGCGCGAACCGGCGAGTGGCGTCCGGCGTGGTCGCTTTATAGTTCTACGTTCGTGTGGAACCTCAGCTTGAATCGCTGGCGGTTCTTGATGGGGTTCTGGTCGAATCTTCTGTGAATCCTTTTGCACTGATCGTGCGGCTAATTGATGCGTTCAACTCCCGCAGACGCAATCTGTGGTTCTCATTGCTCGGCGTTCGCCTGCGTGGTTATGTATGGATGCGGCGAATCTCGATCCCGAGGCAGTGGAGTGACATCACGATAGAAAAGGACGTGAGCCTCGATGACGGAGTGGTCTTGTTGTGCAGCGGTGTTCAGAGGGAAGGGAAGATCTTAATCGGCCGCGGTACTTACATTAATCGTTACGCGATGCTCGATGCGCATCTGGAAATTAAAATCGGGCGCAACTGCATGATTGGGCCACACTGCTACGTCACCGACGCGAATCACGGAAAGGCCGCTGGAATTCTGGTCAAGCAGCAAATCATGGAAATGAAAGCCGTCGTGATTGAAGACGACGTCTGGCTCGGCGCCGGTGTGATCGTATTGCCGGGTGTTCGTTTGGGACGCGCGTGTGTGATCGGGGCCGGCGCTGTTGTGACTAGCGATGTCCCTCCCGAGGCTGTTTACGCCGGCGTGCCGGCGGCGAGGATCGGTAGCCGTCCGGCGAAGGCTTATTCACATGCGGGGTAGGGTCAATTGAACGCCTCTTTCCAGCATAAAGCTGCAACTGTGTGACATGGGTGTTCGGGCGTCGATCGTTATTCCGAGTTGTAATCGTGTTGACGAGTTGAGAGCGTTGATTCGTTCGTGTCTGAGCCAGACGCTGCCGGTTGAGATCATCGTTGTTGACGATGCGGCGAATGATGAAGTTGAGCGACTGACTCGCGTCGAGTTTCCCGGCGTTCGTTACTACCGCCTCGGCGAAGCAAAGGGACCTGCGTTTCAGCGCAACCGCGGAATAGAACTGGCCGCGAACGATGTAGTTTTTCCGCTTGATGATGATTCGGTGTTGGTCTCGCGCCGCACGGTCGAGCAAACGCTCAGTGAGTTTAATCATCCCCGAGTTGGCGCAGTCGGAATTCCTTACATAAACATCAATCAGGATCGGCGCGTGCTTCAGACGGCGCCGCGCGACGGTGCTATTCACGTGACGCATAGTTTTGTCGGAGCTGCCCATGCGGTACGGCGCGACGTCTTTCTGAAGCTCGGAGGATTTCGCGAACACTTCTTCTACATGGGCGAGGAGAGCGACTTGTGTTTGCGAATGCTTAGCGCGGGTTATGTGACTCGCCTCGGTAACGCAGATCCGATTCATCACCTCGAATCGCCGCGGCGGAACATGAGGCGCGCAAGTTACTCAGGGAGACGCAACGACATCAGGTTTGTTTGGCACAACGTGCCGATGCCTGAGTTTCCTTTGCACTTGATGGGTACGACGTTCAATGGGTTCAAAGCAGCGCTTACGCAGGGTTGCTTCAGCAGCATGGTTAGCGGCACTGCTGCTGGTTATGCCGACTTCTTTCGGCGCTGGGATGAGCGTATGCCCGTC
>DASZDV010000700.1:0-5173 GCA_035941575.1 Pyrinomonadaceae bacterium | reverse complement strand
AGACGTCCGACTGCCCCTGCTTCGGACCAGTCAACCACACTCGCCGAACGCTGTACGTTCCCGTCTCCGCCACAAGCACAAACGATTGATCCGGACTCACAGCAACACCGTTTGCGAAGTAGATGCCTGGCAACAGCGTCCTCGTTTTTTGTGTCTTCGGATCCCACGCCAGCAGCCGGCCGTTGGGTTGATGCTCGAGCAAGTCGTTAACGTGCTGCGACATCGGAAACTTGTGCGATGCCTCCGTGAAGTAGATCGTTCCATCCGCGGCGACGTCAAGATCGTTCAAACAATTAAACTTCTCACCATCAGCTTCGTCGGTGAGGAGTTTTACTTCGCCACCTTTGTTTATTGACAGCAGACCTTTAATCGCATCGGCGACGATCAGGTTTCCCTCGCGATCGAAAACGAGCCCGAGCGGCCGGCCATAGGTGTTCGCAAAAACTCGCGGTTGAGTTCCATCCGCTTCAAGTTGAACGATTGTTCCATCGTCAAACCCCGCGTAGATCTTTCCATCACGATCGAGTGCAACGTCTTCCGGTGCGTAGCCCTGGCCCGACTTCAATCGCTCGACGGGCGCCAGACGCGAATTCTCCTCGTACTGCCCTGTCAGACCAGGATTCGCGGGCGGCGTCCATGCAGCCGGATTGAGTGGCACAGGAGCGAGTAGTAAGTAAATGAGCGTAGCTGCAATGAGCGCGACGACGAAGGCTAGGAAGTTTTTCTTCAAAGTGGTGTTTGGGGTGATTAACGTTCGCCGCGAGCTTTTTCGACCTGGCTTTGCAAATCGACTGTCAGGTTGACAATGCCAACCTGGTCCATTGGTTCAATCAACCGAAGTGCTTCGTCAAGAATGCGCCGCTGGTGTTCGGGCCAGTTTGGCTTGCCCGCAACGCTACCAAACTCGCCGTCGTACAACGCCGCTCGCGGTGGGCGCACATTCTCGATCACGTCTCTATCAACAGCCAGCGTCATCGTGGGAATTCCGGTGAGTTCGATCGCGCGAGCAATGATTCCAACCGATTGGTGACAGAGTCGTGATGCCGGCACGAGCAACGCCGCCTGCACTTCATAGCGTTTGATTCGCTCGAGCAGCTTCGGCACGAGTTCGTCAACTATGAGCGCCGCATCAAGAATGAAACCTGAAAAACTCCAGAAAACGGGGTTGAGTTGACCGATGATCCCGTTGTTTTCGAATTCGAGTAGCCGCTCGACCGGCACTTCGGCATTCATGTCCTGCTGAACACCGGCGGGATCATAGCCGCGCGCGAAATAGCGAAGATCCCCACTTTCCACTTCGATCGGAATCTCTCTCAAACTCGCGTCAGATTCACCTTGAAACGGAGGCGTGCCGTCGATGTAAGCGCCTGCGGACGAGATCAACCCGAGATTCATCATCGGCAGCGCACGACGCGCCGGAACAAACGGCGCACGCCGGTTGCGAACAAACGGATAGTCAGATCCCAGGTCGTCTGTGCGATCTGCTCCGCTGCTCTGCTTCCAGCCGTTAAAGCGCCGCCGCCAACCGTCAATGTCCTCGATGATCTCCACGTGTCTTCGGACTCTCTTTCAGAAACTCAGTGGCGCACGCCGCGCGCCATCAGCACTAGTGCAACAAGGGCGGCAATCATAGCAAGCCCGAGCGCATTAACCGAATACCCGTGCAGATGATTGAACGCAACACGACGCGAATCATCCGCAGCTATCTGGTCGATCGGAAGAAGCATCGCCGCACGCAACGCACGCATGCGCGCGGCAATCAGCCAGTGGCCCAACCCGGTGGCCACGGCAATTATCAACAGGCAAACAGCTTCCGCGATACGACTCCCACGGCCGGCGGAAGCGCGCCGCATGAAAAGCGTCACAAGCAGCAACAACGCAACAACGAACCCCGCAACATTCACGACGGAAAGTGAACGCGTCACGATCGCGCCCGCAATTTCGCTCGCATTTGGCAGCTCATACGATCGCAACACTCCGAATGCAGCCGGAGCGACGACGACGCTGAAGAACAGCGCCGCGCCAAACCATAACGCCAACAACGCAAGTCGCGCAGAGTTAAAAATGAACAGACACCTCGCTAATCAAAGTCGTCTATCGCCGGCAACAGTCGAATCTTCGGTGGCGTTATCTCCGGCATCGCCAACTCGCGCGGATCAGGAACCGTCAACAACCACGACAACGCACAATCGAGTTGCGCCTGGTAATCAGCAAGGTCCAGCGACATGAAAACCGGGCAACCGAGTCGCGCAAACTTTTGTTTCGCACGCAAATACATCTGGCGAGCCGCACCGGGCCTGCCGATGTCCAGATGATGAAACGCGACAGCGGATTGAATCATCGCCTGCAAGAAGAGTTTTTCCTGTGGCCCAACTTCGCCCATCCAGCGCTCTTCCCACGCGTCATGCGCCGCATGAAACTCGCCGGCGTTATATAGATCGATTCCCGCGATGTACTCAATCGGATACGCCGCGATGTGCGCGTCGGAATACGCAGCTTCAACTTCGACTTCAGCCATTGATTCTTTGTGAATTCAACCGTGCGCCAATCACTCTCGCCGCCGTTGTGCCCGCGCCCGTCGCGCTACTTATCGTTGGCGACGCAGGGTTGGAACCGTCGCCAACGGCGAACACCATCGGCACACTCGTCTCCTGCTCGCTGCTTATGCTGACGTAACCCTTCTGGTCCAACTCCAACTGCTCGCGAAATAGCTCGGTGTTTGGCTCAACACCAATGCGGATCAGCACGCCGCGAACGGCCAATTGAAAAGGCTTTAAGCCATCCTTGCGCAGTATCTCAACCGCTTCAACGCGATCCGCGCCCAAAATACGCGTCACGACTGATTCCGTAAAAACAGTCACCGCATGATTCGGTTGAAGCCTTTCAACAAACTCACGACGCGCGCGCAGTTTCTTTCCGCGATTGACCACTGTGACGGTCGGGCAAACATCAGCCAGAATCAACGCGTTCTCAACAGCCGCATCGCCGCCGCCGATAACGCAAACATCCTGGCCGGCAAACAGATCGTGGTCGCGAGCTGCGGATTCGATTATTCCTTTTCCAGCGAACTCTCTTTCACCTGGAATGTTCAATGATCGCGGCCTGACGCCGGTTGCCAGGATGATCGCGATCGATTGCAGATTCTCGCCGCTGCGCAGCGCGATTCTTTTGGCGCGCAGATCGATCGATTCAATCTCCGCGCTGGTCCAAAGATCGAATCCGGCGTCGTCAACATCAGCCGCAAAACGTTCGAGTAGTTCTTTTCCGTTGCGTGTTTTTAGACCGAGATAGTTGTTGATGGGATTGTAGACGCGGTGCAATTGGCCGCCGATCTGATCGGCCTGCTCGAGCACGAGCGTATCGAGACCCAACTCATCGCACCAAAAAGCCGCTGACAAACCGGCCGGTCCGGCGCCGATGATGATCACGTCGTGCATCGTCACATTGAATTAACGGACGTGGCCGCAAGTGTAGCGGACGCTTGCAACACTTCAACAACCTGGTCGGGTTCAAGCCGCGAGGCTGCCAACAATCCGTTTTCATCCAAAAACTTCACGGCTGACGTCATCTCCCGATTATCCTTCCTCCACTGCCCCTCGCGACTGGTCTCTCTAGCATTCAGCGACTCCAACGCTCCGGCCAAATCTCGGCGGATGATACGCGGGCGCACAACAGTTTCAGCCCACGAGTAGTACGGATAATCGAAACGATAAAACCATCCGCCGCTCGCCGGTATCCCAATCACAAACAACTCACCATGAGCAAACTTCGAAAGGGCGGTGAAAGGAGCCGAGTGTCTGGTTGGACTGAAGCCACTTCCATCGAAAATCTCCGGAGCAAGCGTAACGAGTGAGATTCGCGAATCTGCGTATTCCTTCACTCGTGAGCGCCCGCTCGCAAAACTCTCAAGGGCATTCGCAACGTGATTCCAACCCTCCCGCCAAAGCGGCTCGTAGGCATTCACGTTCGCCAGCAAACGCTCAACTTCTGGGAACACCAACTCGTACGCAAGGGCATCGTTTTCAATAATGCGCGTTGCCATTTCGCGTCCGGCGAGCATCTGCGCCAACGGAGAACCATCATCGTTATTCGGGCTCGCTTGTTCAGCGCCCTGAATCGCGATGCTAACGCGAACGCCGTCATCGCTTGAGTGTTCTGAAAAGTCTCCTGCTTCTGCAGCCGCTATTAACAAGTCGCGGTACGGCAAAGCACGTTCACCGTTGAGTACTGTCCAGCACGACAACACTCCGTCACAGTCAAAATGATTATTCGTAACCAGATCGATGCCTTGCGTAAACGAATCTCGACGAGGCGAGGCGACGAGATTCAACGCGATCTCAGTTGACGTGTCCGCCTTGAGTTCCTCAGGAGTTTCATTTCCTTCCCAATGCGAGAAATGAACGCTGTTCGGAACCGTTCCATCGACTGATAACTTGGGCGTGTTTTCGAGGGCGTCAGTGTAAAATTCGAATCGCATACAGCAGAGTGTAGCGCACGCGACCCACAAACGCGTAAGATACCGAAGCCATGGAAGAGATCACCTCAACTGAACTAAAACAGCGCCTCGACAACGGCGAGGACATTCAAATTATCGACGTGCGGGAAGACAATGAAGTCGCTATCGGGCGCATTCCAAACTCCGTACACATCCCGCTCGCGCAAGTGCTGACGCGCATGGACGAAATCGATCCGAACCGCGAAACAGTCGTGCACTGCAAGATGGGGGGCCGCAGCGCTCGCGCAATCGACGCCTTACAACGCTCCGGCTTCAAAGGCAAACTGATGAACCTGAAGGGCGGGATTATTGGTTGGTCTAACGAGGTCGATCCGAGCGTTCCGAAGTATTAGAAATCACTTGTTAATTCCGTCGAGCTCGATAAAGCGGCTGAGTTTTGTAATTACCATGCCCTCCTCACATTCGAGGCGGCAGGAGAGCGCCGGCCGATCGCTCTGCTCATTTTGACCGCTCGAGTGATACCAGATCTGACAGTTGGTGCATTCGCCGTTCCAGCAGAAGTCACCGTATGAGATGGTGTTGATGGAGAGGTACTGAAAACAACGCAGGAGCCGGTTCTTCTCCGGCACGCTTACCTTCGTACCTAGTATTTCGATGTTGACAAGTTTCTCGTAAGGATCGAGCAGGTCGGCAGCAAACTGTTCAAGCCCATTGCTT
>DASZDV010000699.1:0-2350 GCA_035941575.1 Pyrinomonadaceae bacterium | reverse complement strand
AACGAAGTACGCGCTGCGATCCACCCGACGAACAACGTCGAACACAGTAACGAGAAAACCAGAAACAGGAGATTGTTGCCCGTGTTCCAGGCAGCGAAGCCGACGACGATGATGATCACAAGAAAGACACCGCCGCCACTCGTCGGTTCAAAGGGAAAATCGAGACTCGCTACTTCAACGCGGGCAGAACGCGCCAACGGTGGAACAATAAAGATCGTCAGCAGCAGCGCGATGATCAGCGATAGGATCGCGGCAACACCCGCGAGGCCGGTTTCATTCGCCTGCCGCGCCAATACTGTGACCAGGGCCGCGGCGAGTCCGGCAAGGACCAATAGAGTGCCGAGAACTACACGCGTGAACGAGGAACGTTTGCGAGTCACAGCGGAACGCTGACTGTCTTGAGAATCTCGTTCAGTACTGCTTCCGCTTCCTCACTGCGACGCAGCGAGGACGAGAAGCGCGAACTGACGACGATGCGGTGAGCAAACACGGGGACTACAAGACGCTTGATGTCATCGGGGATGCAGTAGGCGCGATCTTCTGTGAGCGCGAGCGCCTGCGAAGCGCGGAATAGTGCGAGCGTGCCGCGTGGACTGACGCCTAAGTCGAGCATTTCCGATTCACGCGTCGCGGCGACGATGCGCATCAAGTATTGAACCAACGCGTCGTCAACTGAGACGCTCGTCACAGCGCGTTGCAGTTCCGCTACTCCGTGCGCAGTCATCACCGGTTCGAGATCTTCGAGCGGATCGGTGAACTCGCGATCGCGAAGGATCAACTGTTCGTCAGCGGGAGCTGGATAACCGATGCGCAGCCGCAACATGAACCGGTCCAACTGCGATTCCGGCAACGGGTAAGTGCCGTGATGTTCGATCGGATTTTGAGTTGCAAGCACGATGAAGGGCGTCGGCAGATGATGCGTCGTACCTTCAACAGTGACGTGACGCTCGGCCATCGCTTCAAGCAGTGCCGACTGAGTTTTTGGTGTCGTGCGGTTGATCTCGTCGGCCAGTACAACGTTGGCGAAAACCGGTCCGGGTTTCCACTCAAAGACGCCGCTATGCTGGTTGTAGACCGACAGTCCGATGACGTCCGAAGGCAATAAATCAGAGGTAAACTGGATGCGCTGAAAGTTGCAATCGAGGGCCCGCGCGAGTGCGTGTGCGAGGGTGGTCTTACCCACGCCGGGAACGTCTTCCACCAACAAATGTCCACCGGCGATGAGCGTCACAATCGCAAGGCGGATGGCTTCGGGTTTTCCTTTAATGACCGTCTCGACGGCTGCTTGCAGCCGTTCAATCTGATCGACGGGGATCTCGCTGGTTACCGGTCCGCCCTTGATGGATTCGAGGTTCCGCATGAATTGACCTGCATTCTACACTAAGAGCACACGGCGCACGGAAAAGTTCGCCGCTGAAATCAGCCTTTTGGGCTCGTTGTGACCTGCGAAGCCTTCTGTAGTAGACTACCCACGGAACGGGCCGAACGACGCAGAAATCGGAACCCCAATCTCACGCTCTCGTGTAATTAGCCCGAGGAGGCATTATGAAACCCCTTAACCAGGACAGGAAAAAACAGCGCGGGTTTTCGCTGATCGAGTTGATGATCGTGATCGCGATCATCGGCATCCTGATCGGCGTCGGTATCGCGGGTTACAAAGCAGCGATCAAGGCTGCTAACGAAGCTGCGGCAGTGAAGACGCTTCGCTCGATCGCCGAGCAGCAGATGCTTTACTTCAACGCACACCAGCGTAGCGCGTTCGGGACGTTCGAAGAGATGCGCAAAGAGAACCTGCTCGATAGCCGGTTCGACGGAACCACCCCCGTTGTCGATGGTTACGTCTACACGATGAAAGTGATTCCGAAGTCTACGTCGAATCAACCGGGTTACACGATCAATGCGGATCCTCAAGTGGCGACGGGCACCGGAGCGACGGGGACAAACCATTACTACGTGGACTCCGACACCAATACCATTCACGTGAACAGAGATCAGCCGGCCGGTGCCAGCGATCCTCCGATCGGCCAGTAACAAGAGCTTTTAGTAAGCACGCAGACGCCGGCGACCACGGTAGGTCGCCGGCGTTTTTGTTTGGCCGAACGCTTGGCCTCGATAGTCGACGCGTTGCGGCTTTGCCGCCCGATGTGCGGCGAGGCTTTGCCTCGCCGGCGTACGGGGTCGAACAACGGGCTACGCCCCTCGTACGGGCTTTGCCCCGGCGTCTTAGGGCCAAAGGCCCATACCAGGGGCCTAGCCCACTTTATTTTTGGACGACGTTCGGCGAGGCAAAGCCTCGCCGCACATCAGGCGGCAGAGCCGTTTAAGACTTCTAGGCAAGGCGTTGCTCAAT
>DASZDV010000698.1:0-6131 GCA_035941575.1 Pyrinomonadaceae bacterium | reverse complement strand
AACGCATCGAGAGACTTTACTTCTTCGAATACGAAGGCGACTTAATGCTGCTCTACGAAGCCGGCGCCTCGGGATACTTTGTCCGCCTGGACCAGAACACAAGAAAACCAAGGTGGACCAAGGCGTTACCAAGCAATTTCAAACCGCCAGTCATGCGCGATGGAGCGTTGGTCTTTGACGACGGCGCGGTCATCTCACTGTCGGGTACTTGATGCCTAGCTGTTCGAGATACGTGTTGTACTTCGCCGGGTTGTAGTAGTACTTCCGCATCTCATTACGGTAGGCATCCATTATTCGCTTGTTCAACCAGATCGGCGGGTTGTCGCTGGGGGAGATCAACGGTTGATACTTGGTGTCCTTCGTCTGCACCTCACGAAAATACTTCCACGCCTGTTCCACCAATTCGGGTTTCGTCAACAGATCGATCATCGTCATGGCCACGACCTTCGCGCCCGCGGTTACACCTTTGTGCGCGATCGGCGTAGCCATCGCGATTGCGTCGGTCCAGTTGTGACCGGGCAGCCCGGGAATATTCGACGGATAGCGCAACGAGACAGTCGGAACATTCCACGAAACGTCGCCAATGTCGTCTGACCCGCCGCGATTTCGTTGCTCTTCCGCGACCGGTCCGGCGAGCGGCATCAGCTCCTTAGCGAGTCCCTGCTCGCGCGCTTTCAGTTCCTTTTGCAAAGCTTTCGCGAGTGTTTGATCGGCGTCACTCCACTGCGGCAGACCGACCTGTTTAATGTTCTCGTACATCGCTTCCGCGACCGGACGGTTGAAGTGTTGCGGCCAGGCGGAACCCAGCACGCGCGACGTAACCGTTGTGTTTGTCATCTTGGCCGCGCCTTCGGCCATCGCGTCCCCGATTTCACGCAACTGCACGATGTGATCGTAATCGAGCTCGCGGAAGTAGTACCAGACACTGGCGAGACGCGGCACGACGTTTGGTTGATCGCCGCCGTTCGTGATCACGTAATGAGAGCGTTGTTGTAGTCGCAGGTGTTCGCGCCTGAAGTTCCAACCGATGTCCATCAACTCAACAGCGTCCAGCGCGCTTCGTCCTTGCCATGGCGCACCCGCTGCGTGAGCACTCTCGCCCTTGAACGTGTATTCGACAGACACGAGACCCGTTGCTGCTGCCTGGCCCCACGAAGTGTTGAGATTGTTGCTAACATGCGTGAACAGGACCACGTCGACGTCTTTGAAGACCCCCGCGCGGACAAAGAAAGCCTTACCCGCAACAAGTTCTTCTGCGACACCGGGCCAGATCTTGATCGTTCCGGGTAGCTTCGCGCGTTGCATTTGTCGTTTGACGGCGATGGCTGCGGTGATGTTGAGCGGCACGCCGGAGTTGTGACCTTCTCCGTGGCCCGGTGCGCCGTCAATCAAAGGCTCGTGATAAGCGACGCCCGGTTTTTGCGAAGCCTGTGGGATGCAATCCACATCAGAACCAAGCGCAATCACTGGTTTACCCGAGCCCCACGTGGCGATCCACGCAGTCGGAATTCCTGCGATGCCGCGTTCGATCTTGAAGCCCTCTTTTTCGAGAATGCCGGTGAGATACTTCGAAGTCTCGACTTCCTGGAATCCGAGTTCACCAAAACTGAACACCATGTCCACCATCACTTGCGACTGTTTCGCCATCGACGCCACATCGGCCACGACGGCTGCTTTGTAATCGTTGATTGCTGATGACGGTGTTGCTGTCGAAGGTTGGTATGCGGTTAGTAAGGCAGTCAGACACAGAGCAATTAACACCACTCGAAGTCTTGGCATAGTAGGCTCCTGGGTTGGGATGAAAACCTAATTCCAGTTGTACTTCTGATACTGCGGCTCGGCATCGAGCTCGTACTTCTTCAAAAACTCCCACGCAGTTTGATTGAACTTCGAAGCTGAATCGTAATACCAGTGATCGTGATTCGGGATTTCGATCAGCTCGACTGGAATCTCTGCCGCTTTCAAGGCGTCTCTGGTGGCGCGCACCGGTTTGAGTGGAACCAACTGGTCGCTGTCGCCCACTTGAATGTTGATCGGTATCTTGCGTTTCGCGAGGCTGATCACTTCGTATTCTTCGGGATTGAGTGCGCCGGCGTGAATTGCGGTCGCAGCAAAGTACTGCGACTCCATCAACGACATGTGCAGCGCGAAGCTCGCGCCGGCCGAATGCCCAAAGAGATAAACGCGTCGCGGATTGATCGCGTACTTGGTCTTGAGTTCTTCGACGAGTGCGTGAAGATAGTCGGGTCCATCGACCGGTGAGGACCATCCGCGCAAGTTATTGGAATCTGGACCGGCGATAATGATCCCTTCTTTCTTCGCGTAGTCTTTCCACTTCTCAACGAGTGTGATGCCGGTGCGGTTGGAGCCGTGCAGCGTAACGATAAGCGGCGCCTGGCTCCCTGCTTTCAACGTTGAGGGCACGTAGAGATAGTAAGCGCGTGTTTTTCCGTTGAAGGTGATCAGTTCTTTCGTAATGTCGTCTTTAAAGACAGGCGCCACGGATGATACGGATGAAACCGATGGCACTCCGGTCAGCAGCAGCGTGAGCAGGAGCAACAGGTGAAGTTTCATTTCTCAAACTCCTTATCTGGTTACGAGCGGCAGCTCGATAAAACTCGCCTGCCCGGGAGCGTTGTAGATACGCTGAGTCGCTTTACGATAATCCTCGGGCTTAGCCCAGAAGATACTCTTCACAAACGTCTGCGGGTTGCGATCGTAAAGCGGAAACCAGCTCGACTGAATCTGGACCATTATGCGATGACCCGGCAGAAAAACGTGATTCGCCGTTGGCAACCCAAAGCGATAGAGCAGCGGAGTGTTCGACGAGATTGGTTTAGCGAACTCCAAACTCTCGCGATAGCGGCCGCGAAACACATCAGCGGAAATCATCAACTGATAACCGCCCATGTTCGGTTGGCCAGCAACCTGATCCGGATAGAGGTCGATCAGTTTAACGACCCAATCGGAATCAGTACCGCTTGTCGAAGCCATCAAGTTCGCGATCGGCTCACCGCTGATCTTCACGGGCGCAGTCAGAACGTCAGACGTGAAAACTAGTACATCAGGACGCCCCGACGCCTCGCGCTGATCGTCTACCAGCCAACGCGACCAACTCGTCATATCGATCGGGCGCGCGCGATAGGGAACCGGCTTCGCCGGATCGGAGACGTACTCCTCGTAACCCGGCGCTTTCGAATTCTGCGCGAAGCCGGCTTTCAAACCGGCTGTTAGATACAGCGGCGTCGGCTTGACTGTGCATCCTTTCTCGCAGCCCGCGGGCCACGAGGAGAGGTTGTGCCAGCGGTTTGTGCCAGTCTCAAAAGCTACGACCGGCGCGACGTTCGGTTTGGCCGCGCCTTCTTTCAAATAATAATCGAGAAACGGGCGCAGTATGTCGCGACGGAATGTAAGCGCCGTATCGCTGCCGAATTTGATCGCGCCGAGTGCGCTGCCGTCGCGAATCATCTGACCGTGATGCCAGGGGCCAAGAACGAGAAACACTTTGTCGTTGTTCGCATCCTTCGGTTCGATGGCTTTGTAAACGGCGATATCGCCGTAGATGTCTTCCTGATCCCACAGACTGTGGACCAGCATCACCGGTACCCTCAACGGTTCTTTGGCGAGGATCTTGTCGACGGCCTGATCGCGCCAGTAGGCGTCGTAACTGGGATGTTCGAGGATGCGGCGCCAGAAACCAACCTGTTCGAGTCCGCGGCGGCGGCCGAGTTCACCTGCCGAGCCGGCCTCCATGAACATGTCGTAGTCGTCGAAGTGGCTGGTCCACCATTCGATGTCGTTGGCGCGCGTCGCTTCCTGATCGTAGATGTAATTCAGGCTGCCCTCCTGGCGAAACGCGCCCCAGTGAAACCAGTCGTCGCCTCTCCAGCCGTCGACCATCGGGTTCATCGGCACTGACACTTTCAGCGCGGGATGCGGGTTGATCAGCGCCATCAACGGCAGGAACCCGTCGTAAGAAATCCCGAGAATGCCGACGCGGCCGTTGCTTTCAGGAATGTTTTTGACGAGCCAATCGATCGTGTCGTACGTGTCTGTCGCATGATCCACGTTTGTCGGGTTTTGTGGACCACGTACCGGGCGGTTCATCACGTAGTCGCCTTCCGAACCGTACTTGCCGCGGACGTCCTGAACGACGCGAATATATCCGCCCTCGACGATCACGTCTGTTGCGTTGTCGTAACCGAACAAGACCGAACCGAGATCGGAGCTGTTGCTGTGGCTGGTGAGTTCTTTTGCGTTGTACGGCGTGCGGGTCAAAAGAATCGGGGCGTTGCGCGAGCCTTTCGGAACGAGAATGACGGTGTGAAGTTTTACGCCGTCGCGCATGGGGATCATTACTTCGCGACGTGTGTAGTTGAAGTCTACGTTTGTTGGTTCAAACTTTGTGGGTGTTTCGCTGGGGAGCGTTTGGGCCACAGATAACACAGAAAAAGAGCAGACTAGAGCAAGGGCTAAGAGGGTTCGCATTGGTAGCTCCGAGGAAAAGAAATATTTACGGATAGAACACGGATCAATACTTCACAAACTCGAACTTTAATCGAACGCCGCGGTCGGCACTGTTGAAGAACGTCCCAAACTGCGCACTGTCCAAGTTGTTCTGCACGTCGCGCGGGTTCCAATGGTTCGTGATGTTGAAGATCGTCATTCCCGCGCGGCCCTTGTATTTCTTTCCGCGGAAGGGAATCGTCAGTCCTTTGGTCACCAGCAGATCAAACGTGAACAACTGCGGGAACCGCCCGCCTTCATTGCGCGCGCCGACAAAATCCTGCTGCTCGTTCACGAGCGAAAAAGGAAAGCCGCTGCGCCAATCCACCACTGGCGTTGCAACCACGTCCCACGGCAACGCGAACTCACCCCAGAACAGTAGCCGGTTCGGTACATCGTAAGGTTGTTTCCCGTACTCGTCGGGCCGGATCACGGCGTGTTTCTGGTTGCCGAAGTAGGTGTTGAAGTCGTTCAGGTTGCCGCGCGACTGTGAGCGCACGTACGACAAATAAATATTTCGCGCTTCCTGAAAACGAAATCGGGCGACCGCCTGAAGTTCTCGATAGCGAGATCTTCCTGAGTTCTGCAAGAAAAGCAAGCCCTCGTTGTTGGTCGATTGAACCGCGAGTGGTTCAAGAACAAAATCCCGGCGCGTGCTGCGCTCTTCATAGCCGAGACGTAACAGCAAACGCTGGCTTAGCTGATGGTCCACCTGAAGGTTCCAGGCGAGACTGTACGGGTTCTCCAATTCCTCCGGCGAGGTATTCTGAAAAATGCGTGGACCGTTAACAACCGTGACGCCGTTGTTCGCAAAGGTCGTGATGACGAGATCCTGATACTGTTCAAACGAACCAACGTTCAGCGGGATCTTATCGTAGAAGAGTCCGACGCCACCGCGGATGATCGTCCGATCAGAATCGGTGGGCGCAATTACGAGACCAAGTCGCGGCGCGAAGTTGTTCTGCTTTCCGATCTGATCGCGATCGTAGCGGAGGCCGAGATCGAGTACGAAGTGTTTACTGGGAATCCACTTGTCCTGGAGAAAAGCCGAAAATTCGTTTTGGCTCCGTTCGAGATCGCCCGCACCGGTGAATTCGATCAACTGATACCGCGTGCCATCAGCGCGAAGAATCGTCACCGGAACACTGCGGTCACTGCCGTTAAACGACGTGTGGCTAACGTTCAGGCCGGTCTTGAAGGCGTGCGAGCCGTGCCATGCTTGCGGACGGAAGTGATAAACCTCGAGCAATTCGTAACGGCGGCTCTCGCGATGTTGCCGGTTGAACCAGCCGCCAAAATTTCGATTGGGAGTGATCTCGTATGGCGCGCCGCTGTTCCCGAAGATGTCGCCGTCAAATTGTTTCGCGCCGAAGCTCGAGTGCAACAACGCACCCGATCTAAACGTCGCCTGTTCGTTAAGTGCGAGAAACCAACCACGCTGATGGAAGTTCGCAGTCGTGTCTGACGGGTTGAAAGTGTTGAGATTAAAGTAGTCAAACTTCTGCGGAAAGATTGAAAAACTTCCCGTCAGACGGTTGTTGGAATTGACGACATAATCGAGACGCGAAAAGGAGTCGAAACTCTCGCGCTGAATGTCGCGCTGCCGTTCATCGAGTGTTTCGAGG
>DASZDV010000697.1:0-14323 GCA_035941575.1 Pyrinomonadaceae bacterium | reverse complement strand
CCTGAGAGTTTGTGTGCATGGCGCAGGCACGAGTGTGGGCCGTGGTGGTCGTTACGATGGTCTAACCGGAAACTTTGGCCGCGCGGAACCGGCTGTGGGTTTCGTCCTCAACCTGGACGCGCTCACGGAAGTGCTGGCACGAAGGAAGACGAACGGCTGATGATCACGATTGCGATTGCAAAAGGCCGCATGCAGGACGACGCGCTAGAGTTGCTGGCGCGCGCCGGTGTTCGGCTCAGCGAAGACGCACGCAACTCGCGACGTCTTGCGATCCAGGACGAGTCCGGTAAGTATCGTTTCATATTTGTGAAGCCGGCCGACGTGCCGGTTTACGTCGAACATGGCATCGCTGACTGCGGAGTTGTTGGGCGGGACGTGTTGCTCGAATCGCAGGCCGATCTGCTGTTGCCGTTAGACTTGGGTATCGCGCGTTGCCGGATGGTTGTTGCGGCTTCTGACGCCGAGATCATGACGCGAAGTCTCGGTATGTTGCGCGTAGCGACGAAGTATTCGCAGATCGCGAACGCTCACTTCGGCGCGCGCGGCATTCCCGTTGAAATCATTCAACTCTCAGTATCAGTGGAACTTGCGCCCGCGTTAGGACTGGCGGATTTGATTGTCGATCTGGTTGAGACCGGCAGAACGTTGCGCGAAAACGGTTTGACAGTGATTGAGGAGATCGCTGAATCAACGGGCCGGCTCGTAGTTAATCGCGCGAGTTATCAACTCAAGTCCGAATCGATAACGCAGTTGGTGCAAGCGTTGGAAGCGGCTCTGAATGGAGGCCCACGAGCGTGATACGGATCATTCGCCACTCCGAAGTCGATGAGCTGTTGTCGCGGCTGGCGGCACGTTCGGTGGCGTTTGATTCGGAGCTGTTGGAACAGGTGACGTCAATAATCAACGACGTGCGCAAACGTGGCGACGCGGCGCTGATTGAGTACGCGAAAAGATTTGATAGCGTTGAGCTCCAACCTTCGGAGATGCGCATTACTCAAGAAGCATTGCGCCGTTCGGCCTCGGCGGTTGGTGACGAAGTGCTCGCTGCATTGAGACTCGCGATCAAAAACGTCCGCGCATTTCACGAACGCCAAAGGGAACAATCGTGGGAGATTGCACCGGACTATGGTGTCAGATTGGGCGTCAGATTGGGGCAGCGAATCACGCCCCTGGAACGTGTCGGTTTGTACGTGCCCGGTGGAACTGCGGCGTATCCTTCGTCAATCGTGATGAACGTGGTTCCGGCGCAGGTGGCCCAGGTTGAGCGGATTGTAGTTACAACTCCGCCTCGTACACTTACAGAAAATCCCGCGGTCGCGGCCGCTTTGTTGGAGTTGAACGTTAGTGAGGTGTATGCAGTTGGCGGCGCACAGGCGATTGCGGCATTGGCATTCGGCACCGAAACGATTCCGCGAGTCGATAAGATAACTGGACCAGGAAACAAGTATGTGGCCGCGGCGAAGAAGTTGTTGTTCGGGGTCGTCGGGATTGATTCGATAGCTGGACCAAGCGAGATAGTAATAGTTGCGGATCAATCAGCGCGAGCGGAGTTTGTCGCGGCGGATTTGTTAGCCCAGGCCGAGCATGGTGAAGACGCCTCCGCAGTTTTGATCACTACTGACGAGGCATGGGCGGAGCGCGTCGCCGAAGAAGTGATTCGGCAAGTAGCGTCACTTCCGCGACGTAGCATCGTTCAGTCGTCACTCGAAAACTACGGCGCAATCGTGCTTGTCGAAACGCTCGAGAGTGCTGTTTCGCTGGTGAACGAGCTCGCGCCTGAGCACGTCGAGCTCGCGACGACCGACGACGAAGCGCTCGCCGCGAAGATCAAACATGCGGGCGCGATCTTTTTCGGGTCGTACACACCGGAAGCCGTCGGTGATTACCTTGCTGGTCCAAACCACGTACTGCCGACCGGACGCACAGCACGCTTCTCGTCGGCGCTGGGCGTTTATGACTTTGTGAAGCGAACGAGTCTGTTGAAGTATTCTTCGTCCGCCTTTAATGCTGTAGCTGATAGTGTGGCTGTTCTTGCGGAGTGCGAGGGGCTTGCTGCTCACGCTCGATCGGCAACTATTCGGAAGGAGAAATGACAGCGCCGTTGGAAATCATTAAACCCGGCGTTCGTGCTTTGCGCGCGTATACACTCTCGCCGCATCGCGCGTCCGTGAAGCTCAACCAGAACGAAAACCCGTGGGATGCGCCGGCCGAGATCAAAGAGGAGGTGCTGCGCCGGTTTGCTGAGCGCAAGTGGTCGCGTTATCCGGATTTCGTGCCTGCGAGTCTGAACGAGAAACTGGCCCAGTTTGCTGGCTGGAAAGAGGATGGAATCATTGCCGGGAATGGCTCGAACGAGTTGATCCAGGCGGTGTTGATGGTGGCGGTTGGACCAGGTAAACGCGTGCTGATTTCGGAGCCGACGTTTGCTTTGTACAAGCAGATTGCGACTGTGCTTGGCGGAGAAGTCGAAACGGTTTTGTTGAAGCCGGATCTGAGTTATGACGTTGACGCGTTGCTTCAGGCGATTAAGGAGAAGCAACCCGACGTTACGATCATCTGTTCGCCGAACAATCCGACGGGGTGTGTGATTCAAGACACGGATTTACGCAGGTTGCTTCGTGAATCGCGCGGGTTGGTCGTAATCGACGAGGCGTATCACGAGTTTGCGCAGCAGTCAGTTGTGCCGTTGTTGAACGAGTATGAGAGTTTGATTGTGCTGCGGACGTTTTCGAAAGCTATGGCGTTTGCGGCGTTGAGGGTTGGTTATTTGTTGGCGTCGGCGGAGTTGGTGCGTGAAATACGGAAAGCGGTGTTGCCTTACAATCTAAATGCGTTTTCTCAGCTCGCGGCGGAGATTGCGCTTGAAAGATATCCCACTCTGCTTGGCCCAACAGTAGAGGCTATTATCGCGGAACGGGAACGTCTCTACGCGGGTGTGTCGCAGATTCCAGGTCTGACTCCCGTCGCCTCGAGGGGCAACTTCATGGTCGTCAGGAGTGACACGGATCCCAAGCAAATCTTTGAAGAGTTGGTGAAGCGCGACATACTTGTCAGGGATGTGAGCGGGTATCCGATGTTGAGTAGTTACTTTCGATTTTGTGTTGGAACGCCCGAGGAGAACAGTAGACTGTTGCAGGCGCTGCACGAGATCTGTGCTTAACGACAATGAAGAATAGTTCAACAGTTCGACAGGCCGACGTTCGTCGCAAGACGAAAGAGACTGACGTGCGTGTTAGGTTGAATCTCGACGGCACGGGGAAGTCGAAAATAACGATCGGCTTGCCGTTTCTCGAACACATGCTGGAATTGTTTGCGAAGCACGGGTTGTTTGATCTGCACGTCACGTGCAACGGAGATCTGGAGATCGACGACCATCATTCGGTTGAAGATATCGCGATCACGTTGGGGCACGCGTTGGCCCAGGCGCTTGCTGATAAGTCGGGGATAAATCGGTACGGGGAAGCGGTTGTGCCGATGGATGAAGCGCTTTGCCGGTCCGTGATCGATCTTTCCGGTAGGTTTTATCTGGTCTACGAGGTGCCGACAAAACGGCAAAAGATTGGAAACTTCTCGGTTGAGCTTGCTGAACATTTTTGGCGGTCGTTTGCTGAGACGGCGAAGTTCAAATTTCATATTGATTGTTTGCGCGGGCGCAACACGCATCACATTTTGGAGGGAACGTTTAAGGCGTCTGCACGCGCGCTGCGGCAGGCGGTGGAGCGCAACGCTCGGATCAGCGGCGTGCCGAGTACGAAGGGATCGTTGTGAGTGGCCGCATGGAGGCGAGGGGAGCGCTGGTGAGAGGCCTTAGGGACCACGGATTAAGGCAGGATGGAAAACAGGATCAATGTGACTGAGGTTGCGATCATCGATTACGGTGTGGGGAATTTGCGTTCGGTGGAGAAGGCGTTCGCCGCGATGGGGTGTGAAGCGGTTGTGAGTGGAGACGAACGCGTCCTGCGCGCGGCGGGTAAGTTGGTGCTGCCGGGTGTGGGCGCGTTTGGCGCGTGCATGAGAGCGCTCGCCCAACATGGGTTTGATCGACTGGTTCGCGAGCGAGTTGAGGCGGGGACGCCGCTGCTGGGTGTTTGTGTCGGGATGCAGTTGTTCTTTGACACGTCAGATGAGTTCGGTTCGACGTCTGGACTCGGTCTTCTACGTGGGAAGGTGCGGCGGTTTAGTGATGAACTCGTTGTGCCACACGTCGGCTGGAACCGAGTTAGAGAGCGCCAATCCCATGCTCTATTAAACGACCTTCCGCCTGGCGCGCACTTTTACTTCGTTCACTCTTACTACTGCGAACCCGTCGACAAACAGGTCGTCGTAGGCGAAACCGAGTACGGCTTGAACTACGCCTCAGTCGTCGCGAAAGACAACATCTGCGGCGTCCAATTCCATCCGGAAAAGAGCCAGGAAGCCGGTCTGCGTTTGCTGAAAAACTTTGCGCGCCTCAATTAATCATGCTCGCCAAGCGCATCATTCCCTGTCTCGATGTTGACAACGGGCGCGTGGTCAAAGGAATTCGTTTCGTATCACTCGTCGATGCCGGTGACCCGGTCGAACAGGGAAAGCGTTACGATGTCGAGGGCGCGGATGAGTTGACCTTTCTCGACATCACCGCGTCGTCAGACAAACGCGACATCGTGGCGGATCTGGTGCGCCGCGTAGCAGATGAAGTTTTTATTCCGTTTACTGTCGGTGGCGGCCTGCGCACGGTCGAAGACATTCGCGCGATTTTGCGAGCCGGCGCCGACAAGATCACGCTCAACACTGCTGCACTCGAGCAACCAAACTTGATTAGTGGTTGCGCGGAAACATTTGGCAGCCAGTGTGTGGTTGTTGCGATCGATGCGCGCCGGCGTGTTGCTGATGATGCCGGTTCCGGTTGGGAAGTCTACACGCATGGCGGGCGGCGCAACGCCGGCTTCGACGCGCTCGAATGGGCGATGCGCGCGCAACAACTTGGCGCGGGAGAAATACTTTTGACCAGCATGGATCGTGACGGCACGCGCAGCGGTTACGATATTGAACTGACGAGCGCTGTTTCGAGTGCAGTGAGGATTCCGGTGATTGCTTCAGGCGGCGCAGGTACATTGGAACATTTTTACGAAGCGCTGACGGATGGCGGCGCGAGTGCGGCGTTAGCGGCGTCGTTGTTTCACTTTGGTGAGTTTTCGATCGCGGAGGTAAAGAGTTATCTAAGGGGTCGCGAGGTCGAGGTACGATGAGCTTCGATTTGGAAACCATTAAGTTTGATGAACGCGGATTGGTGCCCGCAATTGTGCAGGATGCGCGCACGCGCGAGGTGTTGACGCTTGCGTACATGAATCGTGAAAGTCTCATGCGTACGATCGAAACGGGTCAAACGTGGTTCTGGTCGCGTTCGCGAAACGAACTGTGGCATAAAGGTGAAACGTCAGGTAACACGCAGGAGGTCGTCAGCGTGACGAGTGATTGCGACAACGACGCCGTCGTGGTTTTGGTGAACCCGGCTGGACCAGCTTGTCACACCGGCGCGCGGTCCTGTTTCGATCTCGACGTTCGCGAGGAACACGCCGGCCTTCTTCACGAGCTTTACGAGTTAATTCAAACACGTCAAAGAGATCGGCCTTCGGGTTCCTATACGACCTACCTCTTCGACAAGGGCCTCGATAAGATTTTGAAGAAAGTCGGCGAGGAATCAACAGAGACAATCATCGCGGCGAAAAACGACGACCCGAAATTACTCATTGCGGAAGTTGCCGATCTGATCTACCACTTGCTTGTGTTGATGGTTGCGCGCGACATCAGTCTCGACGACGTCCGCGACGAGTTGGCCCACCGTCGCAAGCCGGAAACCGGAGCGCCGATCCGTGGCAAATAAAAACGAACTGAACGAACTCCTCGAATTCTCAATAGCTCTCGCGCGCGGCGCGGGCGATATAACGCTAAATTACTTCAGAAAAGAGCCGGAAACCAGCACGAAGGCTGACGGCAGTTACGTGACGATTGCAGATCGCGAGGCCGAAGCCTACCTGCGCCGCCAAATTGCCGAACGCTTTCCGGAAGACGGTATTCTTGGTGAGGAAGAAGGTGAACACGCAGGCCGCTCCGGGAGACGCTGGATACTCGATCCGATCGACGGGACGTTTGCATTTGTGCACGGCGTTCCGTTTTACGGCGTTCTTATCGCCGTGGAAATCGATAATCAAATGGCGGTCGGCGTGATCAATATTCCCGTCTTGAACGAGGTCGTCGCGGCCGCGACCGGCTGCGGTTGTTTCTTCAACGGTGAGCCGGCACGCGTCTCGACTATCAAGGAACTCAAAGATGGATTGTTGTTGGCAACTAATTTCAACAGCTGCGCTAAATACGGATTCGGCGACGCTGCTCAACGCCTGCAAGCACGCGCGCGAACGAGTCGCACGTGGGGCGACTGTTACGGCTACGTTCTTGTCGCCACGGGCCGCGCGGAAGTGATGTTCGATCCAGTGATGAAGTTGTGGGACTGTGCGCCGCTGTTGCCGATCATGGAGGAAGCGGGCGGCACGTTCACCGACTGGCGCGGCGTGCGAACCGCACACGGTGGCAACGCGATCGCCACCAATGGACTATTGTTTGAAGAAGTAATGTCTTTAATCAGAGACAACGATGCAGATAATCCCGGCAATTGATCTGAAAAACGGACGCTGCGTGCGTTTGACGCAAGGAAGCAAGGCCGACGTCACCGTGTACGACGAGAATCCGGTTGCGGTCGCGCAGAGCTTCGCCGCCGCGGGTGCGGAAATGATTCACGTCGTCGATCTGGACGGCGCGTTTCAGGGTGGCGAATCGCGCAATCGCGCAGTATTGGAAAAGATTATTGAGGCAGTAGCAGTGCCCGTTGAATTCGGTGGCGGCATCAGGTCGCGTGGGGAAGTGCAACACCTGTGCGATCTGGGAATCGCGCGCGTTGTCTTAGGCACTCTAGCGGCTGAGTCGCCGGCACACTTGCGCGAGTTTGTGAATCGCTTCGGTGCGAAGATTTGTGTTGGTATCGACGCGCGTGAAGGGCACGTGATGACTCGCGGCTGGGAAACGGCGACACGTGTAATGGCAGTCGAACTGGCGCGAGTAGTTGCCGGTTGCGGCGTCGAACGCATCGTCTACACCGACATTGCTCGCGACGGGACGCTGACTGGTCCAAACGTCGAACAGACGCTGTCGGTTGTTCGCGCCGCAAATGTTCGCGTTACTGCTTCGGGTGGTGTGTCGAGTCTTGACGATATCAAGCGGCTACGCGATCTCGGTGAACCGTTGCTCGACAGTGTTATTGTTGGCAAGGCTTTGTACGAAGGAAAATTCAAACTCGAAGAGGCGTTGCAGATCGCAAACTGAGCCACAAAAAGGCACAAGAGGCACTGATTCGCAAAGAAGCACAATAACGACGGGAGACTTCAGTTGATGTGTTTGTAAGTTTTGTGCCTCTTTGTGACTAAAAAATCTTTAGGGGCAACCGATGGACCAGAAAGTCTTTGCTGATGGAGTTTTGAAAGGGCTCGTCGCGTTTGTGACGGGCGGGGGAACGGGAATCACAGGCGGCGTTGCGCGCGCATTTGCGGAAGCGGGTGCGGGTGTCGCGCTGGTGAGTCGCAAACTCGAACACCTCGAACCTGCGGCGCAGGCGATCAACGATAACGGTGGCCGTGCGATTGCTGTCGCGGCGGATGTGCGTCAGCCGGCTGAAGTTGAAAGCGCCATTGCGAAGACGGTTGCAGAGTTTGGGAAGATTGACATCGTAGTGAACGGCGCTGCCGGAAATTTTCTGTGCGCGGCGGAGGAGTTGTCGCCGAATGGGTTTGGGACCGTCGTCGATATCGATCTGAAAGGGACGTTCAACGTGTGCCGGGCGGCGTTTGCGCAGCTCAAGGAACATGGCGGGCAGATCTTGAACATCAGTGCGACGCTGCATTACCTCGGCACACCGATGCAGCTTCATGTTTCGGCGGCGAAGGCGGGCGTGGATGCATTGACGCGGAACCTTGCTGTTGAGTGGGGGCGGCATGGGATTCGGGTGAATGCGATCGCGCCTGGTCCAATTGAAGACACGGAGGGAATGATGCGGCTCGTTCCCGAGCCGGTGAAGGAGCGGCTGCGGAAAAATATTCCGTTAGGACGCTTTGGAAGGATTGCTGATATTGAACGGGCGGCAGTTTTTATTTGTTCGGATGCGGCGAGGTTTATTAATGGGACGGTGTTGGTGGTGGATGGTGGTCACTGGTTAGCGGCAAATCGCATGCTTTAATCCGTGTCATCCGTGTTTCCCTTTTGTACGCAAGCGACGCCCAGCCTTAACACAGATGCTCGATCTACAACCCTCATCTTTCGAAGCCTTTGAACGTGAAGCGCGTCAAGGCAACGTCGTGCCGGTGGTGCGATCCGTCCTCGCCGATCTTCACACACCCGTCGGCGCGTTCATGCGTATTGCCGGCAACTCACGCTACGCCTTCTTACTCGAATCAGTGGAAGGCGGCGAGCGTATCGCCCGCTACTCCTTTCTGGGCGCAGAGCCCGAAATGGTCGTGCGCGGCCGCGCTTTTCAAACCTTCGTCGAACGTAACGGCGTCACGGAATCGTTTCCCATCGTCGCTACAGAATGGGTGCGCGACTACTTTCGCAAACGCTCCCTCGCACGCCGTCCAGGACTCGTCCCGTTCGCCGGCGGCGCCGTTGGTTATGTCGGCTACGACGCCGCGCAATGGTTTGAACCCGCGCTGAGAAACGATCAGACCCAACCACTCGACGGGCCAACAGACGCGTTTTGGATGTTCTACCGGACGGTGATCGCTTTCGATCGCGTCAAACAACGATTGGAGATCGTGTCGATCGTTCTGACAGAAGAAGCTGAGGGAAGTCATAGCCGGTTGCATCAACTCTATGACGAAGCTGTGGCCCGCACACTCGAAGTCGAGAAAATGATCTTTGAAGGCGATTCGCTTCCGACGAGGCCGCCGATACGCAGCGAAGGACCAAAGAATTTGTCCTTGCAATCAAACTGGTCGCGGCGAGCGTTTGAAGATGGTGTGCGTCGCATAAAAGATTACATCGCGGCAGGTGATTGTTATCAGGCAGTGTTGTCGCAACGTTTCTCCGCGCAGTTCACCGGTGAACCGCTGCAAATCTATCGCGCTCTTCGCGCGATCAACCCCTCTCCGTACATGTTCTTCCTGCGCACTGGCGAAGAGACGGTGATTGGCGCTTCGCCGGAGATGCTCGTCCGTTGCCACGGCCAGCGACTTGACTACCGTCCGATCGCGGGCACGCGCAAGCGAGGCGCTACAGAGACAGAAGACTGGATGTTGAGCGAAGATCTGAGGACGGACGAAAAAGAGGTCGCCGAACACATGATGCTCGTCGATCTTGGACGCAACGACCTCGGACGGGTTTCAGATTATGGTTCTGTGAAAGTTGATAACCTGATGGCGGTCGAACGTTATTCGCACGTTCAGCATCTGGAAACAAGTTTGCGATCGCGGTTGCGCGATGGGTTGGATCGTTTTGATGCGTTGGCTTCGTGTTTTCCGGCTGGCACTGTGACGGGCGCGCCGAAGATACGCGCGATGGAGATTATTCGCGAGCTGGAACCGGATCGACGCGGCATTTATGCTGGTTCTGTGCTGTATCTCGATTACGCAGACAATCTTGATTCGTGTATCGCGATACGCACGATCGTTCTGCGTGACGCGCAGGCGATGGTCCAGGCCGGCGCTGGTATCGTCGCCGATTCTGTTCCCGAACACGAGTACGCCGAGACAGTAAACAAAGCACGCGCGCTGTTCCGCGCGATCGAAATGGCGGAGCGAGGATTGTAAGACTGGTGATCAAGTACTTGCTAACAGTTCTTATTGGTTTTTCTTTCATTGGGTTTTTATCCACGTCGCAAGACGTGCCGAAAAAAGCAAACACGCGAACTCCGAACGCCGAAACCGTCGCCGATCCGTTCGACGGCGCTTCCGTTGAAAAAATGGGATCGCAATGCGTCACACTCGAAACCGAAATCGGCGCGATCGACATCGCCATGATGCCTGAAGTCGCACCTGAAGCCGTCAGAAACTTTCTAAACCTCTCCGCGACCGGCGCGCTCGACACAACTACTTTCAGCCGCGTCGTAAAAGGCTTTGTGATCCAGGGCGGCAATCTTTCGACCAGCGAGAAATGGAGCGCTGAACTCGCCAAACGAATGACCCGCAAACTTCCAGATGAACCGGGCCTCGTCAAACACGTTCGCGGGATCGTTTCAATGGCCCGGACGCCGGAACCAAACAGTTCCACGACTCACTTCTTCATACTCGTTGCTCCCGCGCCGCATCTCGACAGCAAGTTTTCGGCGTTCGGCACGGTCACGAAGGGAATGGAAGTGGTCGACGTGATCAATCAGGCGCCTGGTGATGGCGACAAGCCGCAGAAGCCGGTGAAGATCAATCATGCGATCGTAGCGCCATGCAAAAAGTAAGTTTCTGTTTTGTGATCATCGTAAGCGCGCTCGCTTTGAGTGGCTGCCTGAAGGCTGGCTCGTCGAAAGCAGAGCCTGAGGCGGCGCAGCAGTTACTCAAATTGCGTGGTTATGAGTTCAACGAGAAGAGCTTCTTCGCTGCGGCGCAGGCGCGAGACACGATGGCGCTCAACGCGTTCTTTGACGCCGGCATCAATGCAAACGCGCAGGACAGTGATGGGCGCACTGTCTTGATCTCCGCGGCGGCGCGCGGTGACCTCGCCATAGTCAACACACTCTTGTCGCGCGGTGTAGATCCGAACGTTAAAGATAAACGCGGCTACACAGCACTGAGTCACGCAATCGAAGCGATGTACGAAGAGGTTGTTGACGCATTGCTGAACCGGCCTGAGCTGGATCCGAATTGTCGTGGTTTAAATGGGCGGCCTGCTTTGATGGCCTATGTGTGGCGCGATAATAAGGAACGAGTCGAAAGGCTCCTGGCCCATGGCGCGGACGTTAATGCCCGCGACAGCGACGGCGATACCGCGCTTCATGGCGCAGCCCAAACCGGTAACGTCGACATCGTTCGCATTCTTTTGGACAAAGGCGCAAATCCTAACGCGAAGAACCAGCAAGGTGGCACACCTCTGATGTGGGCCGCCGTTTACGGGAATCAGGATGCGGCGAAACTTCTTTTGAGCCGTGGCGCCGATGCGTCGCTCAAGGACAATGACGGAATTACGGCCGCTGAATGGGCCGTGCGCAACAACCGCGAAAAGGTCGTGTCGGTTCTGAAAGGCAAAGGCTGATGCTGCTGGTCATCGATAACTACGACTCATTCACTTACAACCTCGTTCAGTATCTTGGCGAGCTTGGTGAACGGGTTGAGGTGCGTCGAAACGATCAAGTCACGTTACACGAGATCGAATCGCATCTTCGTCCTGAGCGAATAGTGATTTCACCTGGACCAGGCACGCCTGACAATGCCGGAATTACGCTGCAAGCGATTGAACGGTTTGCGGGAAGAGTTCCACTGCTCGGAGTTTGTCTTGGCCATCAGGCGATCGGACAGGCGTTTGGCGGACGCGTTATCAGGGCGCCGGAATTGATGCATGGCAAGGCGTCGGAGGTAATTCACGACGGCAAGACGATCTTTGCGGGTTTGACGGATCGTTTTCAGGCGGGCCGTTATCATTCGTTGATTGTTGAAAAAGAGTCGCTACCGCAGTCGCTGGAGATCTCTGCTCGTACTGCTGACGACATCATCATGGGTTTACGGCATCGTGAGTTGAAAGTCGAAGGCGTACAGTTTCATCCCGAATCAATCCTCACCTCCGAAGGTAAGCAACTGCTCGCGAACTTTCTAAAGCTGTAGCTTTTTAGACTGGCGAATTTCTCAAGCTGTAGGTTCTAGACGCGTAGCGTCGTCGTGAGTTTAGCCCGGCGTTTCAACGCCGGGAACGAAAGAAGGAGGATTCTTCGCGTCGCGTCAGCGACGGTTGACTTAAACGCGAATACATGGCCCACCGCTTAACAGAGTTCATAGCGCGTCTGGTTCGCCGCGAAGACTTGAATCGCGACGAAGCCGAACAATTGCTCGAATCGCTGCTGGACGCGGATGCGACAGATGCGCAGATTGCTGCTGCGTTGGTTGCTCTCGCCGCGAAAGGCGAAACGGTTGAAGAGTTGACAGGCATGGCTAAAGGGCTGCGCTCACGCGCTGTTCGCGTCAACGCAAAACATCCGTGCTTCATCGACACAGCGGGAACGGGTTCGAGTCGAGCAAAGACGTTCAACATCTCCACAGCAGCAGCTTTCGTTATCGCTGGCGCAGGGTTGCCGGTTGCGAAGCATGGTAATCGGGCGGCGAGCAGCAAGTCAGGCAGTGCCGATCTGTTGACGGCTCTGGGCGTGAACGTTTCAGCGATTCCGTCCGTTTCGGAAGAGTCGCTGAACGAGCTCGGCATCTGTTTCATGTTTGCGCCGCTGTATCACGGCGCGACTGCGCGCGTGGCTGGTATTCGACGGCAACTCGGAATACACACGACGTTCAATCTGCTTGGACCATTGAGTAATCCGGCCGGTGCACCGCGGCAGATCATTGGCGTTTGGCGAAAGGATCTCGGCGAGCGATTGGCACGTGTGTTGGCGGCGCTCGGGACGGAACATGCGTGGATCGTTCACGGTGAAGATGGTTTGGATGAGATCACGCTCGCCGGAAAGACGCATGTAGCCGAAGCGCGCCGTGGCGAAGTGAGCACGTTTGAAATCGGTCCTGAAGATTTCGGTTTTGACGTTGGCGCGTTGGACCACTTGCGCGGCGGCGATACTGAAGCCAATGCGGCGATTGTACGTGCAGTGTTGGCGGGTAAACGGCGCGATGAAGCGCGAGCGCTGGTAATCATGACTGCTGCTGCGGCGCTCGTGCTTGGAGAAGTCGCGAACGACTTACATGATGGCGCGCGACGCGCGGCTGAGGCTATTGACAGCGGCGCAGCACAGGCGAAGTTAGACCGTTTAATAGATGCCACAAACGATCGTAATTAAGAATGAACGTACTTTCGGAGATCGTCGCTAAGAAGCGCGAACGAGTCGAAGAGGCGAAGCATCTCGTTCCGTTTGAACGCCTGCGACGAGAGGCGCTTGAAGCGCGGAATAAATCGCAGGCGCACGCTTTAAGTGCCGCTTTGCAGCAAGACGGAATCAACATCATCGCCGAGTTTAAGCGTCGATCGCCTTCGAAAGGTGTCATTCGTGCTGACGCCGATTTGGCGTCGATCGTGCGGAGCTATGACGCCGGCGGCGCCGTCGCGGTCTCAGTCTTAACGGAACACGATTACTTCGACGGATCCTTAGCGGATCTCCGAGCTGTGAAGACGTTGATCGATTTGCCCGTGCTGCGGAAGGATTTTGTCTTTGATCCCTACCAACTGTACGAATCGGCTGCTGCCGGAGCCGACGCCATTTTGCTGATCGTGGCAGCGCTTGATGATCGCGACCTTGTTTCCTTGCGGCGTTTGGCGGAAGACGAGCTTGGGATGGATGCTCTGGTTGAGGTGCACGATTCAGGAGAGATGGAGCGGGCTGCGAGTTGCCGCGCGAAGTTGATAGGCGTCAACAATCGCGACTTGCGGACGTTTGAGGTGTCGATTGAGACATCGATGAAACTCGCGTGCCTTGCGCCGCAAGGCGCGTTGTTGGTGAGCGAGAGTGGGTTGAATGACGGGGCCGATTTGCGACGGCTCAGGGAGCAGGGATTTAACGGATTTTTGATTGGCGAGTCGTTGATGCGCGCGCGTGATCCGGCGGGCGTGCTTCGGGATCTGAGACGATGACCTTTGTAAAAATCTGTGGCATTACGAATCTGGAGGACGCGCGTGCAGCGGTTGACGCGGGCGCCGAGGCACTTGGCTTCAATTTCTACGCGCCGAGCCCTCGCTACATTTCGCCCACGGCCGCACGCGAGATAACCAGGCACCTTCCAAACTCAATTCTCAAGGTGGGCGTGTTCGTCAACGAAGAGCTTGAATCCGTTTTGCGCACGGTCACGGAAGCGGGCCTATCCGCGGCCCAACTTCACGGCGATGAGTCGCCCGAGTATTGCGACAAACTCGCAGGGCTATATGTCATAAAGGCGTTCAGCGCGGGGAATGATGTGGATTTGGAAGCTTATAACGTGGAAGCGATCATGCTCGATACCAAAGACGATGTCTTACGCGGTGGAACGGGTCGCGTGTTCGACTGGTCCATCGCTCAACATGCCGGCAGCTCAACCCGAAAACTGTTTCTGGCCGGGGGACTATCGCCCGAAAACGTCGCCGCAGCAATCACGACAGTTCGCCCATACGCCGTCGATGCGTGCAGTTCGCT
>DASZDV010000696.1:0-2295 GCA_035941575.1 Pyrinomonadaceae bacterium | reverse complement strand
CCTCGCTCTATAACCCGGCACAAGCAGTAACGATTCTCGCAAACGGAAACATCGACACGACTAAAGGCGGTAATCGATTTAATGGACTTGTTCGTGCCGGCAATGGTGTGCCTGCTGAAGAGCTTGGCCGCGTGCCAGGTGGCGACAGTGCCGATGTAAGGGCAGTACCAACCGGCGCGCCGCGTGGTCTTTACGAGCCGCATCACTACTTCATGCCGCGTGTAGGTTTCGCGTACTCGCCGTTTGACGACAACAAGACTGCGATTCGTGGTGGCTTTGGCATGTACTACGATCGCATCGAAGGAAATCTGATCTTCCCGTCGCTTAGCAATCCGCCTTATGCGACCAGCGCTCAGTTTCAGAACGCAAATCTGAGCAACATCACCGGTGGATCGACAGCAGCGGCGCCGTTCGCTCAGATCAATGCGGTGAATCCGGAACTCGACACGCCTTACACCATGAGCTACAGCCTCAGCTTGCAGCGCGAGCTCCCGCACGGGATCTTCGCCGAAGCTGCTTACGTCGGAAATCTCGGCCGCCACCTGATTCGACAGCCAGACATCAACCAGCCGACATTCGAGCAACTTCGCGCCAATCTTCCGCCGGGTCCAAACCTAAACGTCAATGCGCTGCGGCCATTTAAAGGCTACACCGCAATCAGAATGCGTTTGAGCGATTCGACTTCGAACTATCACGGCATGCAACTCTACGCCGCGAAGCGAAAAGGTGATCTGCTGATGACTACTTCGTACACGTGGTCCAAAGTGCTGACGGACGCGAGCGGCTTCAACGACAATCCGGAAGATCCGTTCAACCGGAGATTCAATTACGGACCGGCGACATTCGACCGGCGTCACGTCTTCGCGCTCACTTACACTTACAACGTGCGGATGTTTAACCGGACGCGTGGCTTTGTAAAAGCAGTGCTCGACGGTTATGAGATCAGCGGTGTCACACGGCTTCAGTCAGGTCCTTATCTGACAGTGACGGGAACGGCCAACTCGGTGTTTGGAAACCGTCGGGCTGATTGCCTGAGTAGCGAACCGCTATTCGAGGATGGAGAGCGTGGTCCGAACAACTGGGCCAGGCGTGATGCGTTCGCGATTGCCCCCGACACGCGCCGCGGCACTTGCGGTGCTGGCACGCTCTTAGGTCCGGGCGCACAGACGTGGGACTTCTCGCTGCGTCGTAATTTCGGGTTGACTGAGAGGTTTAAGTTGCGGTTCCAGGCTGATATCTTCAATGCGTTCAACCGTACCAACTTCCGCGATCTGGAAAACAATCTCAGCAGCGCGGCGTTTGGGACGATTTCGACTTCGGGACCGCCGCGAAATATCCAGTTTGGACTGAAGCTTACGTTTTGATGAGATCCGTTTTTATCGGCGTTATCTGCGTTACCTTATGCGTCACATCTCAGGCGCGTACGGTGACAACGGCAAGCTTACGCGACGAGGTCAATACGTTTCTCGGCAAGGAACTCGCGGCGCACCTGTGTGCGATCAAGTCGCTCGATCCGCCGCCGGATCGAATTCTCGGTGTGCCGACCACCGGCGAGTTCTCGTGGGGAACGTTTATGCGTTCCCTCGCGGCTTACGCGGAGACAACCGGCAATCGCGAGTTGGCTGGAAGAGATCTCGCGAAGTGGGTGGGCCAGATCGGTCTAATTGAGTCGCGTGCTGGAAGTAAAGCTTTTTCGCAGCTTTACGCCGCGCTCGCATTGCGTCACTTCGGACGCGACTTGAAAACTAACCCGCTCTGGCAAAGCCTTTCTCCGGAAGAGCAGAAAGCCTGGCGCTCGCTACTGAATCCGGAGCGGTTTTACGACCCGAAGACGAATCGCGTCATCAATCTCGCGGAGAACTATCTCGGGGTTGCAGCGCGCATCGCGAGTATTGGGTACGAGCTCGGGATTTCAACTGACCGCGCATTTCTCGACAAGCTGCTCGATCGCGCGGCGCTTCAGTTCATCGAAGGCAGTCTTTACGCTGACGATGCGCCGCCGACTGGACGTTACGATCGTTACTCAAACGAGTACGCGCGTTACATCTGGGAAGCGGCAGAGATGGCCGGTCGCAAGGATCTGCTGGACAAGGTGCGGCCGTCGTTAATGGTCCAGATGCGGCTTTGGTGGGACGTCGTTTCGGAAGATGGTTACAGTTACAACTGGGGGCGCAGTCAGGGCGTGGTCAGTTATCTCGACACGCCCGAGATCGCAGGTTTCTTAGCCTTGCATCCGGAGTTTCGGCCGGCGCCACTTGCCGAAATTCCGGATGCAAGGCTAAGAAACCTGCGATC
>DASZDV010000695.1:0-3950 GCA_035941575.1 Pyrinomonadaceae bacterium | reverse complement strand
AACTCGGCGAGCAGTTCTTTGGTCGCGTCTTTTGCTTCCTGGACGTTGGGTTGATCGAAAGGGTTGATTCCAAGTCTCCAACCAGCACACGCGGTGGCAAACTCCCAAGCGAAGAACTCTGCACCCAGATCATAAAGGTCGTTCAGCTCGCGATGAATCACCGGGTGACCCACTCTTGCCAGCGACTCCAAATTCGCCTCACTCTTGCCAAGCGATATCGACACGAAAACTCGATCGTCTCCGTAAACGGACGGATCTCCGAGTGGCTCGCCGACAACGGGAAGTATTCCCTTCCCTTGTTTACCAGTGCTTTCCGCAATGAGTTGTTCGATCCACAGCCCGAGTGTGGCGAGCTTCGGATCGATCACGAACGTGAGTTTGTCTCGTCCGGCATTCGCAAGTTCACCAATTGCGACTCCCAACCGCAAAGCTTCATCGATAGCCTTGCCGATATCTGCTTTATTCTTCGCGCGTTCGAGAAGCGCCCCAATCTCAACTCCCATTAACACTGCCGGCAGCATACCGAAGTAAGAAAGCGCGGAATAACGCCCACCAATATCGGCCTTGTTGAGAAAGATTCGCTTAGATCCCTGAGTCCTTGCTGTCTCAACAAGTGGCGACCCGGGGTCAGTGATTACCACAAAGTTCTTTCCAGACTTCGCACGGTCGTACCAAAACTTGTAGAAGACATTCGGCTCAGTGGTTGTTCCCGACTTGGATGCGATCACAAACAGACACTTCTCAACTTCAATCCGTTCCGCAAACGCCGCAATCACATCCGGATCGGTCGAATCAAGCACGAGCAACTCCGGATAACCCGGCTGTGGTCCGAACGTCCGGGCCAACACTTCAGGACACAACGATGAGCCGCCCATCCCGCACACCATGACGTGACGAAACTCTCGTCGCACCTCGTCAGCAAACTCGCGCAAATCACCGACGACGCCAAGCATCTCGCCGGCCACGTTCAACCAGCCAAGCGAGTTGTTGATCATCTTCGCTACAGCGTCTTCACTGGTCCAAACCGATGCATCTTTTGCCTGTATCCGTTCAGCAATCCTTGCGCTTTTTGCTTCCGAAACTGCGTCGTCGATCTGCGCCTCAAGCGCACCGGGGAAGATTTCCGCGGCTGTCATCATCAGGTCCAACCTTTGGCTTTTAGAGTGTGCGCAATCAGTGTAACATCGACACATCATGAGCAATAATAAACAGGCATTAATCGTGGTCGACGTGCAAAACGACTTTTGTCCCGGCGGTACACTGGCGGTGCCTGAGGGTGATCAAGTTGTCCCTCCGTTGAATAAACTGATCGACGAATTTCTCGAGCGTGGCGATCCTGTTTACAAGAGTCGCGACTGGCATCCGCGCATCACTAAACACTTCGCGGCTTACGGCGGCACGTGGCCGGTTCATTGTGTTCAGAACAGCAAAGGCGCGCAGTTTCATCCCGCTCTGCGTGACGATCCGCGAATCAAAATCATTTCGAAAGGTGTGGCCGAGGCGGATGGTTACTCCGCGTTTGATGAAACGGATCTCGCAGCGCAACTTCACAAACAAGGCGTCAAAGAACTTGTCGTTGGTGGTCTAGCGACGGATTACTGCGTGAAGAACACAGTGCTTGACGCCATCAAAAACGGATTCAAAGTCAAGGCGGTCGAAGAGGCAATGCGCCCGGTGGAGTTGCAGCCGGGTGACGGTGAACGAGCTATTGAAGAGATGCGCGCAGCAGGCGCGGAAATAGTCTAGCGTGGGCACCCTGAATATCGATCGTTACCATGCGGCGATGGGCGACGCGTCGTTCAAAGACGTCACACGCCTGCACGATCAACCACTCAGCGAAGCAGAAGCTACCTTTTACATTACTCAACGCAAACTCGCGTTTGCACCTTGTCTCGGCCACGAGCGTCTCATACGTCTTTTAGTCGATGGACAGATCGATCGCCCGCGGCTTCGTTTTCTCGAACAAGACCGCGGTGGCCTCGAACTCTTCGCCAGAGCTATCGAAGACATCCAGTTTGTCGGCAAGATCCGCGCGGTGCGGCCCGGCACGATCGTGTTTGCACAGGAACCGTTAGCGGACATCAGCGGCGCGTTCGGAGTGACACAAGCGCAGGAGATCAAATTCGAACACGCATTCGATTTGCCGATGACGACGGCCAGCCTCGCAATGCAGTTTCGCATGGCCGCGGGCGACGGTCGCTGGTTGTCAGACTTCTCCTTGCGACGCAATGGCGACATCGAGCGCGCCGTGGACATCGCGGTCTATGCATTCATCGGTGGCTTCAACGACACGTCGAATCTCGAAGCAGCATTTCGTCTCGACATTCCTGCCGTCGGAACAGAAGCACATTACTGGCAACAGGCCTACACCGAGTACATGTACGAGCCGGAGATCGAGCCACGAACCGGCAAGCCGAAACACTTCGAGCAAGTCGCGTTTGAACGCTGGCTCGACGCGAACCCAAACGGTACGACGCTTTTGCTCGATACGATCGACGTTTACATGGGCGCGATTCACGCCGCGATGGCTGCCACTTCAACTGAAGAGCGTCGCCGCGCGTTCAAAGGTTTTCGTGTCGACTCCGGCAACCTCGCCGAACTCGGCGATTGGTGCATGCGCTTCTTCGCCGCAAACGGCTTGACCGGACTTCGCGCAAACCTGACCGGCGATCTCGACGTGGAGAAAGTGAGACAGATCGTCAAAGCATTTCCGGAGGTGGCGGGGTTCGGTATAGGAACCAAACTGTCGAGTGAAGTGCGCGCTGTCGCCGGCGTGATCTTCAAACAGTGTCTCATCAAGGACCACCCCACTTTGAAGGCCTCAAACTCCGAGGAGAAGATCACGTTGCCAGGAAAGCTACAGTTGTTCCGCGGCATCGATGAGGCAGGAAACTACGTTGCCGACGTTACTGGCCTCGACAGCGAAGAGATCGAGATCCCCGGCGCGGTGACCGTTGAACGCCTGTTGGTGCCGTTCTGGGAGAACGGCCAGCACTCTGCGATTCCTTCAATCGTGAAACAGAAAGCGTTTGTGGAAGATCAGCGCAAACGTTTTCGCGACATTAACAACTACCCGCGCAGTTTGAGTGACAAGTTGCGGCAACTGCGTGACGATCTGGTCGCGCGGTTTCACGCGGACCAGTCTGATTGGCAATCAATTCTGAGAGTACCCGAAAGGACCACCCATGAGCGCTCCTGAGAAAGGAACAACGTCGAGTGTGCGAGAACTTGTTTCCCCTGAACAATGGCAGGCGCGCGTCGATCTTGCAGCCGCATATCGTCTCGTGGCTGAATACGGTTGGGACGATCTCGTCTTCACTCACATCTCGGCGCGCGTGCCCGGACCGGAACATCACTTCCTGATCAACCCGTACGGGATGATGTTTGAAGAGATAACCGCGTCGAGTTTGGTGAAAGTGGACCTCGAGGGCAGGATCGTGATGGACTCGGATTATCACATCAATCCTGCGGGCTTCACGATTCATAGCGCCGTGCATGCTGCGCGTGAAGACGCGCTGTGCGTGATGCACTTGCATACCGATTACGGTATTGCAGTGTCAGCGCAGGAACACGGGCTACTGCCGATCTCGCAACAGTCGTTGTTTGTGCTGGCGTCGCTCGGTTATCACGATTACGAAGGACTCGCGCTGAACGACGAAGAAAAACCGCGTCTTGTTGCTGACCTCAGCAATAAGACGTTTCTGATCCTGCGCAACCACGGTCTGTTAACGGTGGGCCCAACCGTAGCCGACGCGTTTCTTTCGATGTTTCTGCTGGAACGCGCGTGCCGCATTCAGATCCTGGCGCAGTCGGGCGGCGGCAAACTGGTCGCTATTCCAGATTCGATTCTGGCGCAGATACCTGCACAAGAGGCGGTAGTGACTAAAGGTGGACCAGGCAGACTCGTGTGGCCGGGACTGTTGCGGAAGTTAGATCGAATGGGCGCCAAC
>DASZDV010000694.1:0-3572 GCA_035941575.1 Pyrinomonadaceae bacterium | reverse complement strand
AAAGATGCGTTGAAAGACGGTGAGGTAGTCATCAACAGAATTGAGTATAAGGACGGATCATTTTGGAACAAACGTGGGTGGAATATTCAACTACCACCCGACTCCACACAAAAACTGGCCGACGGCACATGCGCTGTGTTCTAACAGATCCTCCTCAGAAAAATGTGCGACCTTGCTGTTGGCCTACCGTAGTAAAAACTGAAGAGACGGCGTGGACCATAATCGCAACTTAAAACTCTCGTGGGTACGCACGGGTTGGGTGTGTGGGTTTCTGGGCGTGGCTGCGTATCTCGCTGCGATTTTTGCGCCACTGCCTGACACGTTGGGGTACGTCGCAGCTTTCTCGTTTGGCCCATTGCTAGCCGTGGCTGCGATCGGTCTCTACCATTGTCTTTCTCTGCATCGTAATGGTCCTCTCGTGCAGATTGCGGCACTCTTCGCGAGCGCTGGTGGTGTCACGGTTCTTCTGATGCTTTCGACACAACAAGCAATCTTCAGCACGATGCGCTCCGCAGTAAGTCAGGCCACGGATCCGTCGAGCAAGGAGATGTACGGAAAAATCCGAGAAGGCCTGAACGGAGTTCAATTAGGAATGGACGTCGCCTGGGACGTGTTGATAACCGTGGCCGTAATCCTGTTTGGCGTTGCGATGCTACGCCATCCCCGGTTTGGAAAGATTATCGGGAGCTTAGGCATCCTGCTGGCGACGCTCGCGCTGGTCTTCAATCTCTACTACTTCCCAATTCCACCCGGCGAAGCAGGCTCAATAGACTGGGGACCCTTCGTAGCACTGTGGTTCGTCGCCGTGTTTGTGATGATGATCCGAGCGGAGAAATGGGCACGAACCTTGTCCCCTGTGGGCGACAAATGAAAGTTAGACCATCCGCGGATGGCGCGCGTCTAAAAAGGTTGGTCGTTGAAAAGTCAAAGATGCTATATTGACTGTCACTTGGCCGTAACCAAGTTGCCCCTCGATCGAGCAGCAACCTCACCTGAGACTTAGAGTCATATCGGAAATCGACGGAGCCCATCCTGTATGAAGACCAGCTTTCTGTGCTGCGCTGCAAAGGGACTTATCTACTCGTTTGCGCTCCTGCTCAGCGTGTTCTCAGGCAGCACCTTTACGGCAGTAAAAGCAGCCACCAATAAAAAACCGGTTCTCATTAGTCAGGCGACAAACACACGCGCCGTCGCTTTGGAATCCGTCACACTGAGAGCCGAGCCTTTTCAGCCCACGCAAGCTCCTCCGTTCAGCCCTGACATCCGCACGCGCATCTGCATCTTCGCCATGGATCTCGAACTTCTTTCCGGCGAAGGAGCGAACGCATTTACCTCCGACGCTCAAGATGCGAGCGGAAAAATTTATCTATTGCGGGTCGAGTACGTGGGCCAGGTGCCAAACTTTCCCGGCATCACCATGATCGTTGTACGACTCGCCGATGACCTCGGCGACGTGGGCGATGTTTTGTTACGAGTAAACCTGCACGGCATGTCGAGCAATCGAGTGCGCGTCGCGATTGGGCACACTGGCGGTGGACCAGTAGATGATCAGGGCGCCGTCCCGACTCCCGCTCCTGTCACACCGCCGCCTGCCGATCCACCATTGGTTCCTGACACATACGCCGGACCAGCTTCCGACGCCGATACTGTGCGTTTTCTTGAACAAGCTAGTTGGGGACCAACACCTGCCGAACTCGCGCGAGTAAAAGCGATGGGTTTCATGGCCTATCTCAACGAACAGTTCAACCTGCCGCCCAGTAATGTGCCAAAGGGTTCGAATTATCCGGATCTGTCGTTCCCGCTTGACGATTCGACACAGCAATGTCCGACGACGAATCCTTCAGATCCCAACTACAACCAGGGCGTCTGTCTTCGTGATAACTTCACGATGTATCCCGTGCAACGCACGTTCTTCACGAACGCGCTTTACGGGAACGATCAGTTGCGCCAGCGCGTCGCCTTCGCATTGCACCAGATACTCGTCGTTTCCGCCAACAGCGAGGTCAATCGTCCGAGCTGGATGACAGTGTATCTACAGGCGCTCGAGCGAAACGCCTTCGGGAATTACCGAACGCTGCTCAACGAGATCACTCTAACGCCGGCCATGGGCGAGTATCTCGATATGCGTCTCAGCACGAGAACAAACCCAAACGAGAATTTCGCTCGCGAGGTTTTGCAACTCTTCTCGATCGGTACGGACGTGCTCAATCTCGACGGCACGCCGCAGCGCGACGCGAACGGCAACACGATTCCAACTTACACGCAGGCAGATGTGAACGAGTTTACACGCGTGTTCACGGGCTGGAACTTCGCCACGGCTCTCGGCGCCGGCATCACGAACTTTCGCGATCCGATGGCGCCGCGCGGTGGGCAGAATCATGACGCGGGAGCGAAGACGCTCTTGAATGGGTTTACTATCGCTTCTTGCACCAGTACGAATTCAGCGCAAAACATCGCTTGCGCACAGTCAGACATGGCTGCGGTCATGAATCACCTGGCTAACCATCCCAACGTTGGTCCATTCATCGGCAAGCAGCTCATTCAACACCTGGTAACGAGTAATCCGAGTCCCGCTTATGTCGAGCGCGTCGCGAGAGTTTTCAACAACGACTGTAGCGGACTCTATCCCCAGGGCTGTTCAAACGTTCGCGGCAATCTGAAACTCGTCGTGCAAGCAATCCTGCTGGACCCGGAAGCACGCGGTGACGTGAAGACTGATCCAAACTACGGCAAGTTGCGCGAGCCGGCGCAATACATAATCGGTTTCCTGCGCGCCTTCAACCCGAAGTCGTTCGACAAGCTTTCAACGAGTGACGGCGTTTTGGGTGGCAGATCGACAACCGATTTCACCGGCAGCCTGGACCAGCCGATCTTCCAACCGACGACAGTATTCAGTTACTACCAGCCGGGCTATGAGGTTCCCGGCACGAAGATACTCGGACCGGCATTCGGCATTCTTTCAACGACGACGACGTTGCGCCGCGCGAACAACATCAACACTCTCGTCTATACGGGAATCAGCACTAACTCGTCGCCGATACCAGCCAATCCTGATCGGCCACGCGGTACATCGATCGATATCGCAAACCTCGAGGCGTTGGCCGGCAACCCGGTTGATGTAGTCAACGCACTCGACTCCTTGCTGTTGCACGGGACGATGCACCCGCAGATGCGCAGCTCGATCATCACGGCGATGAATGCAATCAACGACGCAACTGTCTCGGTGCGCAATCAGAAGCGGGCACGCACGGCAGTGTATCTGGTCGCGACTTCGTCTCAGTACGACGTTCAGAGATAACAACCATGGCAATGAAACGCAGAGACTTCTTACGTTCGAGCGCTTGTGCGCTGGGTAGTATGGCGCTCGCGTCGAGCATCGATACTTTCGGCATCGTGCACGCGCTCACCCCGCAAGCGGCAACCGGTTACAAGGCGCTTGTGTGTGTTTTTCTGAACGGCGGAAACGACGGCAACAACATGTTCGTCTCGCTCGATCAGTACAATGGACCAGCGGGTAGCACGGTTGAGGGTTATTCAAACGTCCGCAGTGCTTCGGGTCTCGCGATTGCGCA
>DASZDV010000693.1:0-6743 GCA_035941575.1 Pyrinomonadaceae bacterium | reverse complement strand
ATACAACGTCGCGCGTGGTTTGAAGCGATGCTTTGGCATGGACGCGGCGCTTGTGACCGCATTCGCCGATAAAGCAGTCGGGCGGTTGATTCAGGATCTCATCTACCAGGGCGGTGTGGACCAGTCGCACGTGAAGTGGGTGAAGTTTGACGGTGTCGGACGAACAGTTCGCAACGGCTTGAACTTCACGGAGCGTGGGTTTGGTGTCCGATCGGCCGCGGGTTGTTCCGATCGTGGCCACACGGCTGTGTCGCAGTTAAAGCCCGGTGATATTGATTGGGAAAAAGTATTCGGCGATGAAGGCGCGCGTTGGTTTCATACTGGCGGCATCTTCTGTGCCTTGTCGGAAACGACGCCTGCGGTTGCGCGCGAAGCAATGGAAGCAGCAAGGAAGCACGGCACGCTTGTTTCTTACGATCTCAATTATCGCGACTCGTTGTGGCGTTCAATCGGCGGCCGCGAGCAGGCGGTTGCGGTCAATCGTGAGCTGGCGCCGCTCGTAGACGTAATGATTGGAAACGAGGAAGACTTCACGGCAGCGCTCGGCTTTGAAGTGGAAGGACTCGACGAACATCATTCAAAACTCGACGTGGAAAAGTTTCGCCGGATGATCGAGAAAGCCGTTGCTGAGTTTCCGAATTTCAATATCGTCGCAACGACGTTGCGCAACGCAAAGACCGCCACGGTCAACGACTGGGGCGCGGTTTGTTACTCCGGCGGTGAGCTCTATCAGGCGCCGGTACGTGAGAACCTTGAGATCTTCGATCGCATTGGCGGTGGAGACTCGTTTGCTTCAGGGCTGCTCTACGGGTTGTTGGCAGGGAAAGATTTGCAATGGGCGGTTGAATGTGGCGCTGCGCATGGAGCGCTGGCAATGACGACTCCGGGCGACACAACGATGGCCACGCTAGCGGACGTTGAACGAGTGATGAAAGGCGGAACGGCGCGCGTTGACCGTTGACACTGTTCGCAGCATTCACATGGACAAGGCTGAAGTTCTCCAAACCATTCGTGATATCGGCATCATTCCCGTCGTGCGTGCGAAATCCGCCGACGAGGCGATGAAGGCGATAGACGCGATTCGCGAAGGCGGCATTTCGGTGCTGGAGATCACGATGACCGTGCCCGGCGCGGTTGGCGTGATTGAAGAAGTTTCGAAACGTTATGACAGCGAAGCGTTGGTCGGCGCGGGCACGGTTTTAGACGGTGAGACTGCGCGTGCGTGCATTCTGGCGGGCGCGCGTTTTGTCGTCAGTCCTTCTTTAGATCTCGAAACGATCGCGGTTTGCCGGCAGCATGGAGTCGCAGTGATGCCTGGTGCGTTGACGCCGACGGAAGTGGTCCATGCGTGGTCTGCGGGTGCGGATTTTGTGAAGGTGTTTCCCGCCGGCGCGGTTGGAGGTGCGAGCTACATCAAATCGCTTAAGGCGCCGTTACCGCAGATAGAGTTGGTTCCCACTGGCGGCGTGTCACTGAAGACGGCCGCGGATTTCATAAAAGCGGGAGCGAGCGCATTAGGTGTCGGAGCAGATCTCGTAGACGTGAAAGCGATCCGCGAAGGGCAGCAAAGTCTCATCACCGAACGCGCGCGCGAGTTTGTTCGGATCGTCCGCGAGGCCCGTCAAGAGAACCACAAAGAGGCACAAGAAAGAACACAAGAGGCACAAGCGTTGTAGAAATCATTTTTGTGCTTCTTGTGCTCTTTCTTGTGCCTTTTTTGCGTCTCTCTGGTGCCTCTTTGCGACACTCAAACTTCTTCTTCTTGTTCCTGGGCTTTTTGAGCGAGGATGAGATGGTCGCGCATCGCGTTGCGCGCCGCTTCCGAATTGCGATCGCGAATGGCGCGATAAATCGTGCGGTGCATCTCGGCAGACTCCTTCAAATCACGCGCGCGCTTCACGGTCTTGCTGCGCACTTCGAACAGGATTGTCGCAACCATGTTCATTAATGCGGTGAGAATTCTGTTGCCTGACGCGGCCGCGACAGTTTGATGAAAGCGCATGTCGTGAACGAGAAACTGCTCCGGCTCGTCAAGTGAAGCAAACATGCCGGTGATCTCTTCCGACATCTCGGCCATCTGTTCGCCTGTCGCGCGTTCCGCGGCTAACGCTGCGATCGACATCTCGAGCGATCTGCGTGCTTCAAACATCTCTGCCGGCGTGAACCTTTGCAGCGAAGCCATCAATCGCAACGCGCTACTATCAAGCGTTGGTGGACCTTCCGATTCAACCACGAACGTTCCTGCTCCACGTCGCGGCTGCAACACCCCGACTGCCGCGAGCGAACTAATGCCTGCGCGCAACGTCGGACGGCTGACGCCAAGACGCTTCGCCAGATCTCGCTCCGGCGGTAGTCGATCGCCCGGCCGCAACTCGCCTCGATGAATCATTTCGCGAAGCTGCGTGACCACTTCCTCGAACGACGTTCCGCGGCGGTCAACATCAATTGCCTTGAAGATATTTGCGTTCGATTCGCCCATTTTATGTTTGGTTAGCTTACCTTTTTCTTTCCTGTTGTACGAGCTTTCTGCTCCATCTCTGTCGCAGCGAGAAGCAGCGCGCCAATGCCTTTTGGATCATTCGTGATCACCTTCTCGCTTAGGTAATACTCGTAGCTGCCGTCGCGATACGGATTTCCTCCGAGACCGCCAACACTGACGGTGCCTTCCAGGTTCGTTTGGCCGTTGGCGTCCGTCTTCACAAACTCTCGCAAGATTCCTCGATAGCCGCGCTCGGCGACTTGCATGTAATTCGCGGGCAGATAGCCTTTGCGAACGCCTTTCGCCAGCGCATAAACAAACATGCAGGCCGCTGAGGCCTCGAGATAGTTTCCTTTCTCATCACCTTTATCGACGACCTGGTACCAGAGTCCCGACTGCAGCTCCTGATATTTCGCGATTGCTCGCGCGAGTCGATTCAGAATCGCGATGAGCTCCGAACGTTGCGGATGGTTGCGTGGAAAGTAGTCGAGCGTGTCGACGAGCGCCATCGCGTACCAACCGATTGCGCGGGCCCAGAAATTTGGCGAACGTCCGGTTTGCGGGTTGGACCAGCGTTGTTTTCGCGATTCATCCCAACCGTGAAAGAGAAGTCCGGTCTTGCTGTCGCGGGAATGGCGTTCCATGAGGATGAACTGCTTCGCGATGTCGTCAAACGCTTTCTCTTCATGAAACGTGGCCGCGTATTCAGCGTAGAATGGCTCGCCCATGTAAAGACCGTCGAGCCACATCTGCGACGGGTAGATCTTTTTATGCCAGAAGCCACCTTCGGATGTGCGCGGGTGTGTCATCAACTGCTCGCGCAGAAGAGCCGCCGCCTTTCGGTATTTCTGCTGGCCGGTCACTCTGTAGAGGAACAACAGGTTTCGTCCGGGAAGAATGTTGTCGATGTTGTATTCATCCAGCGAATAAGTACGGATCGAACCATCGTCGTTAACGAAGTGGTCCATGTTGCGCTGAATGAAATCGAGATACTGTTTATCGCGAGTGTTTTCCCAAACGCGTTCGATTCCTTTCAGCACGAGGCCGTGATCGTAGGTCCACTTCGCGGGATAACCGGATTCTTTCTTCGACGCATCTCGCCACAGAGCGGTCATCGCAGTCGCCGCAATCTGTTCTGAAGCCTGTTTCTCTTCAATCCCCCTGCCGTTGACCTTTACATTAGCGAACGACACTTCACGGACGTGCTTGAGGATGTTTCCTTCAGCCACATTGTCGAACGTACAGTTGGTCAGTCGTAGATTAGTGATTGGCGCGGCCGGCAAACCTTGAACGTCGAGTGCGTGTTTACTTCTTCCGCTACGAAGATTCTGAACGGTGTAATCGCGAACAACCGGCGTGAACGAGCCTTTCGCGCCTTCCTCGTAATTGAAGTCGATCGTGATTACTGCATGGGCCACCTGCCCCACTTCGATGTTTCGGAAGTGCAAATGCTCGAGTAATCCACCGCGCATCGCATTGTTCTTCACGCGCAACGCATGGTCCAGGTTTGGACTGTCGAGCCGGCAGTTTTCCGCAAACAGGTTGCGAACGCCGCCCGAGATCTCGCTTCCGACAGTAATACCGCCGTGACCATCTTTCATTTGGCAACCCTGCACGATGATGTTCTCAGTCGGAGCGTTCACTCGGCGTCCATCGGCATTGCGCCCGGATTTGATCGCGATACAGTCGTCGCCGGTATCGAAGTAACAGTCCTTGATCAATACGTCAGTGCACGACTCAGGATCGCAGCCGTCGTTGTTTGGGCCATGACTGCTGATCTTCACGTTCTGCACGGTGACGTTTCGGCAGAGCACAGGGTGAATCTCCCACATCGGAGAGTTTTGGATCGTGACACCATCGATCAGCACGTTTTGACAGCGGTACGGTTGGATGAATTGCGGTCTCAGATAGTGACCCTCGCCGAAAATCCGTTCACGCACCGGAACGCCTTTTTCCGCCATCCCGAACAACGCCATGCGATCCGGACGCTGCTGGCTCATGCCTTCTTTCCAGCCGTACTGCGGGCGGCCATTCCAGGGCCACCAGTGTTCGTTGTCACTCTGGCCGTCCAGTGTGCCCTCGCCGGTGATCGCGATATTTCGCTGTTCGAACGCGTAGATGAAAGGCGAGTAGTTAAAGAGTTCAACGCCTTCCCAACGCGAGAAGACGACCGGCAAGTAGTCTTTTGGATTCTGGCTGAACTTAATAACAGCGCCGCGTGAGACTTCGAGATTGACGTTGTTCTTCAACTGGATCGCACCGGTGAGATACGTGCCCGCCGGCACAACGACTTTGCCGCCGCCTGCTTTGCTGCATTCATCGATCGCGCGACGAAAAACTGCGGTGCAATCTGTTTGTCCGTCTGCTCTGGCGCCAAAACGATCGAGATAGAAAGTGCGCTTCGGAAAACGTGGTGGCTTGATGCGGTCGAGTATCTGAGCCACAGATTGCCACGGATCGACGTAGGCAGGCAGCGGTTGCGCAGTCAACAACCGCGGTGCAACGGTGATTGCACCAACGCAGAGCACCAGCTCCCTAATAAACTCTCGTCGATTTCTCATTCAGTCATCCGTGTTCATCTGTGTTTCTTCAACCAGGCCGGATAGTCCCTCGTAAGCAACTCGGCCGCCTCATCGACGTACCAACGATAACCGTTGCGTCGTTCCTCATCGATCTCGGCGATGTTGTACTTCACCACGCCGTCACGACCAACAAAGATCGGCCGGTTAGTACCGAGTTCATAAAACCGCGCCCAGACCGGACCACCGGCGGGATCTTTAAGTTCCGATTCCCTGAACCAGGCAACCGCAGCTTCAATAGCTTCAACCACCGCAGCCGATGGATCCTTCACGGACATCAGGAACCGAACAACAACGACACTCTCGCCGCCGCTCAACGAAACGACTTCATACTTTCGCGCAGGTGCAGGTGCAAACGTAACTTCATCGTGCTGTGCACACCACACGGTGCGACGTCCTTTAATAACGACCTGCGTCTTCAGAATACAGTCGATACCTTTTTCAACTGCCTTCGCAGCACTCAAGCGACGCACTTCGTCAACAAACGTATACGTGCGCTTCACGGCTGCGACGTCACGCATCAATTTCATTACGCCAATCATCGCGCCGTCATTGAACGTGATGCGTTTGTAGTAGCCGCTCAGGTTCGGATAGAACTGCGGCCAGCCGCCATTCGGATACTGCGCCTTTATTAAGTAATCGAACCCCTTGAAGAACGACTCGCGATGACGTTCGTGGTGTTGCGCTGTATAAACGCGCGCGAGAAAAACTAGCTGGGCGTAGGTTGCGCCGTTGTCGATTGTGGAATCGGTTTCACTTTTCTGTCGCAGAAGCGAAGTTTGGTTCGACTCGCTCAGCGGCTTGGCCATGTCGATGTTCTTGGGCCAACCGCCGGAATTCCGCTGATACAGCAGTAGGTTGTCGGCGATGCGTAGGGCCTCGGCGCTCACGAACCATTCGTCTCGCTTCTTTTGCGCATCGGCCCACGCGTCGGCAGCTTCGGCCGACACAAAAAAGCACAGAAAGCACAAGAGGAGTAAAGTAGGTTTACACCGTCTGACTAAACTCATCTGTGCTTTCTGTGTTTCTCTGTGGCCTAAAACACAAACTTGGCGCCGAACTGAATGTCGCGCGGGTTATTACGCTGCGTCGTTACGAGGCCAAACGACGCGTTTGGCGCAGCGGCGGTTCCGGGATTCAAGCCCATCCCCGCTCCGAAGTACGGATGGTTGAAAGCATTCAGCGCCTCTGCGCGGATCTGAATCCGGCGCGTCTCACCCATTCTGAAATTCTTCGTGAGCGAGAGATTCGCAACTGAATACGGCTGATTCCGAAGGCTGTCCAATGTGGTCGGAACGTTGCGGACGCCGGAAGCAGTCAGTGTCACCAAACCTGGCGAGTCGATCGCGGATCGATCGATGCCGAATTTGCCACCCTGGCCGTCTCCATCACCAAGCCGGCTCGTGATCGTGTTCACGTCGCCGGGGAAGTAAAGGTTGTTGCCGCTCAGCAGAAACGGCTCGCCGCTTTGCCACTCGTACGTGCCATTCACCTGCCAGCCGCCGATGAACGCATCGAGCACGCGATTCATGTTGTTGCCAACCGCGCGTCCGCGTCCAACGGGTAGCTCATACACGCCCGCGAACGTAAAACGATGCGGCCGATCGAAGGGCGAAATGCGATCTTCGAGCACTGTGTCGCCCGGATTCAGATAATTCAGCTTCTCGCGCAAATTCGAATATGTG
>DASZDV010000692.1:0-1668 GCA_035941575.1 Pyrinomonadaceae bacterium | reverse complement strand
GAAAAGCCCACCAAAGGTGTACAACGGCCTCGACGCACCGTTCAGGTTGTCGTCATTCAGTTCTTTGCGATACTCACCGCCGAACTTCAAACCGTGGTTGCCGCGCACATAATTGACGACGTCGCGAATCTCGAACGTCTTTTCGGAAAAAATGCCGGGCGTAGTTTCGGCTTGATTCGCGCCAAACTTAATTCGGCTGCCGTCTTTGAACATGTTTTCGATCTCGACGCGCGGGATGCCGAAGTTTGTTTCTTGTGAGGATTCCACTTCGTTGAATGCGAACTTGGTGAAATTGAAACGAACTTCATTCAATAAAGTTGGCGAGAAGGTCTTGTTGTAGAGCACTGTGAAGGCTGAGTTGTGCGGCGCGCTTGTGATGTCAGCTTGTGGCCTGCCGGCCGCGCCGGTGTCGCTGCCAAGGAAAAAACTACGCGTGAGATAAGTGCTCACGGTGAACTGATCATTCGATCCCGGAGTGAAGTCAAAACGCGCGTTGTACTGCTTCGGCCTGTTGGACCTGGGAGCAGCGATGATGACCTTTTGAATATCGGGAATGCCGTCGAGTCCGCCACCGAAGAAGTTCGGCACATATTGGCCCGTCCCCAGACTTAGAGAACCAACGTCCAAGCCGCCGGGGACCGCGTTACAACGGCGGTCGGCTCCCGATATGAGGTCGTCGCAGGTTGACGGTATGACGGAAGCGATGCGTGGCACGACACCCCCGTCGCCCAGTATCCCGGCCGTTACGCTTCCCGCGCGGGAAGCAAGTACTGCCTGTCGAAATTGCGGTGTCTCCACGTACTGTGTTGACGGGATCGTCGAGTTATCGCGCAGCGCTTCGTACGAGAAGAAAAAGAATGCGCGGTTCTTGCCGCTGTAGACTACTGGTCCACCTTCGCCAAAATGCGGAAGGTAAAGTGGTCCACCGATACTGCCGCCATATTGCCGGAACAATCGTTCAACTCTTTCGGTAAAACCGCGGCCAAAGTCATTCGGATACTTGTTAAAGGCGTTGAGCTTGGGACTGTTGTATTTGAAGAAAGCGCTGCCGTGAAAATCGTTCGTGCCATTCTGTGAAACTACTTTGATCTGCGCGCCGGAGTTGCGCCCGTCTTCGGCAGAATATGTTGTCGAGGAAATCTGGATCTCTTTCACTGATTCCTGATTCGGTGTGACTACAGCCGCGCCGCCGTGCGTGAGACTGTTTACGCTGACACCGTCGATCTGAAAGTTATTCGCGGTGACGCGTTGACCGTTCGCACTGATCTGCGGTTGGTTTTCGGCCTGGAAGATCGAGTTGCTGGAAGCGCCTGGTCCTGTGTCGGAGCCTGAGTTGGGGAATCCTGTAGAGTTGCCGTTCGCGCTGCGTGAGACGTCGCCGAGTATTCCCGGAGTGAGACGAGCGAGTTCGTAAGGATCGCGTCCGGCCTGTGGCAATCGTTTAACCTCCGCGGGCGTGATCGACTTTGCGACATTCGCGTTTTCGGTTTGGAGTTGCGCGAGGGTGTCCTCGCTGATTGTGACCGTGGCCGTGATCTCGCCGATCTCCAGAATGACGTCGGCGCCTCGAACGATTTCGGCAGCCACGTCTACGTTTTGCGAGAGACTTTTCTTGTACCCTTCTTTTTCAACCGTGAGTTCATACTTTCCAGGCGCCAGGCCGACGAT
>DASZDV010000691.1:0-2427 GCA_035941575.1 Pyrinomonadaceae bacterium | reverse complement strand
CTACCACAAACCCGATCTTCTAATCTTCCAGTCAGACTTCGCGCCCGGTGAAACGAAGACGTTCGTCGTCTTTGCCGGAAAGAAGCGCGAATACACGCGCGAAGATTTTCGCGCCTATGGACGTTTTGTGCGCGAACGCTTCGACGACTTCGCCTGGGAAAACGATCGCATTGCACATCGCACGTACGGCAAAGCGCTCATTACGTGGAAAGGTGAGCCGCTTACCAGCAGTGCGATCGATATCTGGTCCAAACGTACTTCCAAACTCGTCATCAACGACTGGTACATGGTCGATAACTATCATACCGACCTCGGCGAGGGCGTCGATGCATACTCGGCCGGGCCGACGCGCGGCTGCGGCGGTAGCGGTATCTGGGCCAACGAGCAACTGTTTATTCCGAAGAACTTTGTCGATTCGCGCGTGCTCGCAAACGGTCCGATCAGGGTAGTGTTCGAACTGGTTTACGAGCCGTTTGAAGTCAATGGCGTCCAAGTCTCGAAAGTTTTACGCGTTTCACTGGATGGAGGCAGCCAGTTGAACCACTTCGAGGCTTTTTATCGTCGTGCATCTGGCAACGAACCGCTGGCTGTCGCTATCGGATTGAAGAAAGTCAAAGACGAGCAGAAGGAATTCAGGGCCGAACGCGGGCGTCTGACGATCTGGGAACCAATGGAGAAGAACCTCGGGATGCAGGGACTCGCTGTCGTCGCGCGTCGCGCTGACATCGACAAGGTCGCGGAAGACAAATTGAATCATCTCCTGGTCCTGAAACCGTCAAGCACAGTTCCGGTTTCTTACTGGGCAGGTTTCGCGTGGGACCGTGCGGGCAAGATCACATCTGCGACCGACTGGAACAGGTACGTTGATAACTTCGCGGAAGCGCGACGTTCGCCGATTGAAGTTTTGGTGAAGTAGTCGAAGGAGCGTAATGATTTTTGGTAAGGCTGTTGTTTCTCTCGTGCTGCTGCTGGGCCTCTTTGCGTTTCAGGAGGAACACTCGAAAACAGTTCGAGCAAAGTTGTTCAAGCAGGTATTGGCCGAGGATGCAGAGTTGCGCGACTGTGTGAAGGAACAGCAAGGTGGCATGTCCGCGGCCGAGGAGGGAATGACCGTTGAAACGCTGGACCTCAACCGCGATGGTGTGAAGGAGTATGAGGTCCAGCTTTCGGGCATGTGTGCGTGCGGTGCGCAAAACTGCAACATCTATCTTTATCGACAAGCCGGCTCCGGCTTCGAGTCTCTTCTCGACAGCGCTTCGGGCCTCGGAATAGAACTTCTGAAAACGTCGAGCAACGGATTTATCGACATACAGATCAACTCCCACAACAACGCCGCCACGGAGTCGCGCACGAGTTACAAGTTCGACGGAAAGCAGTATCGCGAAGGGCAAACGACACTCGTTCAGCTCGAAACCGGCGAGAGCAAACCAGCGTTTCGCCGCGTACAGTTTCAACGCGGCAGTTCCTCCGCGACTGTGCAGGGAAGAGTGTCGATCGCGTTACCGGACACGTATCTGGTTGGCGCTCGCGCGGGTCAGGTAATGAGCGTGCAACTCACAGCGCCGCGAAAAGCAGTTCGCTTCCTCGTAATGACTTCGAAGACCACTGACCTGCTGGCTGACAACACGCGAAGCTGGACCGGCACGCTACCGGAAACCGGCGACTATCACATCATCGTTGACGCCGATGAACGCCCCAGCACTTACACGATGACGATCTCGATCAAGTAGAGATAAACTTGCGCCACGGATGAGCACAAATTGACCCCGGACAAACGTAGAATCGACGCGATTGATCTACTGCGGGGCGTTGTGATGGTCTTGATGATGCTGGACCACACGCGCGACTTCATCCACAACGCCACTCAGCAATTCGATCCCACCGATCTCTCTCAAACAAACGTTGCGCTGTTTTTTACTCGCTGGGTCACACACTTCTGCGCGCCGGTGTTTGTGTTCCTGGCCGGTACCGGCGCGTACCTTCAACTTGCACGCGGCAAGAGCAAATCGGATCTGTCGCGTTTTCTCTTGACGCGCGGGATCTGGCTGATTGTTTTGGAACTCACTCTCGTGCGACTGGGCATGTGGTTCACTTTCGACGTGCGGATGTTCGGGTTTCTACAAGTCATCTGGGTGATCGGTGTGTCGATGATTGTGCTCGCCGCGTTGATTTACCTGCCCGCGAAGGTTGTCGGCGCGTTTGGTCTCGCGGTGATTGCGTTTCACAACCTGTTCGATCGTTTTCGCGTGACGAGTTGGCGCGGCCCGGGAACGTCGGTTCCCAGTTTTCGCGAAAAACTTTGGATCGTATTGCACCAGGCGTTTGAGGCGTTTCCGATTGTGGCTTTTCCCAGTCCGGTAGTGATCGTGATCTATCCGCTTGTTCCGTGGATCGGAGTGATGGCGGCGGGTTATGCCTTTGGTGCTC
>DASZDV010000690.1:0-19572 GCA_035941575.1 Pyrinomonadaceae bacterium | reverse complement strand
CTACAACGGCTTCGGAAAATCGAGTTTCACTGTGGCCGCGCTCTTTGATAACGACCGGCAAAAGATTGGAAAACGAATCGGCGACGCGCGCATTCTTGTGCACGACGTTGAGCAGCTCGCCAACATCATTCGCGACGAAGCGATCGACGTGATAGTAATTGCCGTACCCGGAAAGAGTGCGCAGAGAGTTCTCAATCAGGTCATGTCGGCGGGGATAAAAGCGGTGCTGAATTTCGCGCCGGTGCCGTTAAACTCACGCAAGGGCGTAAAGGTGAAGACGGTGGATCTAACCACGTCGCTCGAATCGCTCTCTTATTTTCTGGCCCAACCGCCCGCCACTCGAGTTACGCATAAACGTGGCCAACGCCGGGACGCGGATGACACCGTATGGATGAACAAACAGCCAGACGCGAACTGATCAGCGTCTGCCATCTGATGTACGAGCGCAGCTATGTCGTTTCGTCAGACGGCAATGTGAGCGTGCGGCTGGACGATGGACGCATCCTTGCGACGCCAACGATGACGTGCAAAGGCCGGATGACGGAAGACCTGCTAGCGATAACAGATCTCGAGGGCCGTCCGTTGAACGATCGCCGCGCTTCGAGCGAACTCGCGATGCACTTGCTCGTCTACCGCGAACGTCCTGAGATCAATGCTGTCTGCCACGCTCATCCGCCACATGGGACGGCGTTCGCTGTTGCCGGACTCGCGATCGATCAACCGATTCTTTCAGAAGTGATTCTGACGCTTGGTTGCGTGCCGCTCGCCGCATACGGCACACCGTCAACAGATGAGTTAACGGAAGCAATGCAGCCTCTCGTGAAACATCACAATGCGTTGTTAATGGCGAACCACGGCGCGGTTGCATATGGCGCGGATCTCTGGCAAGCGTGGGATCGTTTGGAAACACTCGAACACACGGCGAAGATCGCGATCCTGTCGCGCGTGCTGGGTGGTTCAAAGAACTTGCCGGCTGATGCGATCGAGAAATTGATCAATGTGCGCGAGGCGGCGGGATACCTCGGTGAATCCGCGCGAGGTCAGGCATGTGGCTATTTGCGCGAACCTCTGATGGAGAATGGAGCAGGAAACATTACGCTGACACGCGAAGAGTTAGTGGAGTTGTTGAGCCAGGCGGTGAATAGATAGAAAGACAGATTTTGAAAACAGGTAAGAATTGAAACTCAAGTAGAGGAGCAGCTGAATGCAGGAAGCACTCGGAATGGTTGAAACCAAAGGACTGGTGGCGATGATCGAAGCGGCCGACGCAATGGTCAAAGCCGCCAACGTCACACTTGTTGGTTATGAAAAGATTGGCGCGGGTTTTGTAACCGCAATCGTTCGCGGCGACGTTGCCGCAGTGAAAGCCGCGACTGATGCCGGCGCCGCCGCTGCACGACGCGTCGGTGAGTTAGTCAGTGTGCACGTAATTCCGCGTCCGCACGGCAGTGTCGATGAGAATCTTCCGATCGGCCTCAGTCGATAACCAGGCATGATCATCGCTCGCATCCTCGGCACCGTTGTGTCCACGCAAAAGGACGAACGGTTACACGGAAAGACGTTGTTAATCGTAAGGCCGATCAATGTTGACGGTAGCGACACGACGGGATACGTCGTGGCGGTTGACACGGTCGGCGCCGGATTTCACGAGCGCGTGCTGGTCGTCGCCGGATCGAGTGCGCGGTTGGCCCAGGGAATGAAAGATGTTCCGGTGGATGCGGCGATTGTTGGCGTAATCGACACGGTTGATGTGAACAGCGGGTGATCTACAGACATGCAACTTGCTCGCGTCATCGGAACTGTAGTAGCCACCGTCAAGAACGAGTCGCTTGAAGGTCGAAAGCTGCTAGTTGTGCAAACACTGGACAGGGATCTTGAGCCAATTGGAAAACCGATGGTGGCGATCGATGCTGTCGGGGCCGGCTTTGGTGAGCTGGTTTTCTGGTGTCGCGGCAAGGAAGCAAGTTTTCCTTTCAAACGCGAAGACACGCCGACTGATTGCACCATCATTGGCATTGTTGATTCTGAACAACACGTGGGGCGCGGATGATTCTGGCTCGGGTTGTAGGAAACGTTGTCGCTACGCGGAAGAACCGGCGCTACGAGAATGCGCGCGTGATGTTATGCCAGCAGATCACGCCGGAAGGTGAGGAGACAAGCTATTCAGTGTTGGCGCTTGATTCCGTTGATGCGGGTTTTGGTGATACGGTGTTGATTGTGCAGGAAGGCTGGAGCGCATCAACGGCGGCAACGGGTGAAGCGGGAGCGGCGATCGACTCCGCGATCGTTGGTGTCGTAGATCGGATTGATCTGTTATGAGTTCTGATCAGGCGAGAGAAGTAGCGGAGAGGATCGCACGGCGCGTTGGAGCCGCTTCGGCTGCAACCGGGGGCAAAGATATTAGTTCGGAACTTGCGGCAGTGCGTGCGACGCTGAATGAACTGCAAAACCGATTAATTCAAATCGAATCGAAGGTTGGTGCGGTTGGCCCAGCGGCGCCGCGCATGCAATCGCCGTGGCTCGGAGGGTTGAACACAAGCCATCCGAGCATGGAACGGTTCGGTGTTGAAGAAGCCACCGTTTCCGAGCTCGTTGATTTCTTTCAAAACGAAAAGGCTTGCAGCCTTGAGCCCGGCGGCAAGCCTTGTGATCACTGCGCGATGTGCAGTTCGAGGGGTTTCTAAAATTCCTACTTTGTCGGATTCCGCAAAGAGTTAGCGTTAATCGTTGGTGGTTGTGTTGCTCCTTCTTCCGCCTTGAAGTACGGCTCCTCCTTAAACCCGAAAAGCTTCGCTGAGATCACGGTCGGAAAGCGCGCGCGCGTAGTGTTGTAGTCCTGCGTTGCGTCGTTGTAGTCCTTCCGCGAAGTGGCGATGCGGTTCTCAGTGCCGGCAACTTCATTCTGCAAGCTTAGGAAGTTCTGGTTTGATTGCAGTTGCGGATAGGCCTCGTTGAGCACCAGGAGGCGTCCGATGGTGCCGCCGAAACTATTCGCTGCGTCGATCACGGCTTGCTTTTGTTCTGGCGATTTATCGCCACCTTCGCCCTGGGGCGCCTGTTGTTGCGCATTTATCAAACGCGAACGCGCCTCGGCGATCTTGCCAAAGACTTCCTGTTCCTGAATACCAGCCAACTTCGCTGACTCAACCAGGTTGTTTATGAGATCAGCGCGACGCTGTAACTGCGTCTCCACATTGGCCCATTTCCCTTTGACGTTCTGTTGCTTTGTCGTCAGCGTGTTGTAGCCGCAACCACTGGCGCCAAGCGAGATCACCGCCACCGCCAAAAGGATCACGAATCGTAGCTTCTTCATCGTAATTCTGCCCTCCGTTCCAATTCATCAACTGCTTCGACTACCTGCTCGATCTGAAACATGTAAGCCGCGAAAAGATCGTTGGCGTCTCTTTCTGACGCCGGTAGAGCTCCGCCACTGCGAAACGCGAAAATTCTGTCGAAAGGCGCCGGATCGAGTTTCAACAACCGCGTAGTTGCGCGCACACATTCAAAACTGCCCGCTGGAGCCTTCTGGCCGTACAACATCAGCACCGCGCGAAACAACGTCGCAAAGCTCGACAGACTGTTGCTCATCAGGTCGCACAAGTTTTCGATCGAGATCGACGCGGGAATGTAGTGACGTCGTAACTGAATCAGCTTGCTGCGCAGTTCATACTCTGTTTGATGACGCAGCTTCGCATCCGAGAGCGTCACAAACTCAAACGGATCGCGGCCATAAAGAACAATGCGCGCATTTGCCATCTGATGGAACTCAATCGGAAACACGTCAGCCGCATCCGAGAGTTCTTCAACAGTGAAATAAACAGGCAGTGGATAGCCAAGGCGTTGCCATTCGCGCATCGGCGCCTGAGCTAACCGAAGATCTTCGGGAGCGATGCGATTAAGAGCAATGAGCACGTTGTAGTCTGACTGCAATTCGCCGCGATCGTCCGCTGCGGCCGGACCATACAGCACCACCGACGCCAGATTCTCGCCGTGTGCCGCGCGCAGATCTTCGACAAGTCCGTTCAGAGCTTGCTGTACTAACGTCTTAACCATCGCAATATTCGTGTGCTCCGGATACTAACAGAAACTTCACCAACTGCCGCCCGCGCCGCCGCCGCCGAAACTGCCACCGCCACCACCACTGCCGCCAAAACCGCCGCCAAAACCTCCACCCCCAAATCCACCTCCGCCGAACCCGCCACCGCCTGATCCTCCTCCCCAACCGCTTCCCGAACGGCCACTTCCACCGAGATTACCTAGGATTTGACCCAGCAATAGCGCCGTCCAGAACCCGCCACCGCCGCCGCCCCATCCGCCCTTGCGACCTCCGCCGCCACGAGACGCGGAACTCAGGAGGATCAGAACGAATATGATCGCCACCGCGCCGCAGCAGATGGTCCCTAAACTGAGTCGCGGTGTTTGACGCAGGTTGGGCTCTTCATCGGAACTGTAAGCGTAACGTTGATCGATGCCTTCGATATTGAACCCGCGCTTCTGCCCAAGCGTGGCCACGTAGGTTTGAATCGTGTCGTAAATGCCCTTGTCGTAGTTTCCCTGTCTAAACGCGGGCAGGAGTCGTTCACGCTGGATTTGGCCCACAAGGCCATCCGGAAGATCGCCTTCGAGATGATCGCTGATGAGCGTGAAGTACTTGCGATCCTTGATTGCTACTACCAGAAAGAAACTCGTCTTCTCGCCGCCCTTTGGTTCAATGCCCCAACCGCGCGCGACGGCCATCGCAAAATCGAAGATGTCCTGCTCGCCAGTTGTATCAACTGTAAGCACGGCGTATTCGATTTGCGCACGTTCTCGCAGGTTGACGAAGATCGCCTCGAGCTTACTGCGAGTGTCATCGTTAATGACGTGAGCGTCGTCGACGATCGGGGTGAACGGAACAGGAAGGGGAACTGGTGACTGCGGCTTTGTTTGCGCTTGCGCCACTACAGGCATCAACGAAAAGAGCAAAGCCAGCAGGCCGAAGCCGAGCAGGCGCAAGTCGAATCTGTTGAAGAGCAAACGCAATTACTAACTTCTCGTCGGGTTAACCCTCTATCACCTTATGCAACAGGTAGAAGAGCGCAACTCCTACAAAAACGACAATTGAGACCGTGGGGTTTCGTTCTTCTTTGTGATTCACTTCGGGGATCAGGTCGCTCGCTGCGACGTAGAGGGTCACGCCGGCCGAAAAGGGTAATGCATATCCAACTGCATCACTCATGCGCGCGTCAAGCAGGGCGACTGCGATCACGCCGGCGAGTGTCGCCGCGCCGATGACCGCTGTGGCGATCAACGCCTTCTGCGTCGAGCGTCCGGACGCGAGCATGATGGAAGCGACAGTAAATCCTTCTGGCATCTTGTGCAGAAAGATCGCAATGAACACCAGCAGTCCGACTTTCGGACTGACATAGAACGCGGATGCTATTGAGACGCCGTCGAAAAAAGTATGAATGCACAAGCCACCGGCGGCGGTGTACGCCGCCGAAGGACGCATGACCGATTCCGGATGTGTTTCCGCGCCGAAGTGAAAGTGCGGCGTGAGTGTGTGCTCGAAGAATTGAATAAGCAGGTAACCGAGTAGCAGCAGCGTCATCGCGCCCAGCACGGCTTCCGAAGCAGACTCGCCGCCCGCGTTGCTCGTCCAAATTCTTATGCTCTCGGGGAGAATCTCGAGGAAGATCGCCGCCAGCATGAATCCGGCGCCGAGCGCGACCAGGTACTTAAGAAATCGCTCGCCCCAGCGGTGTACACCTGACTTTACCAGCACCAGGCCGCCGACCACGTTCGCGCCGGCGGCCAGCAAGCCAAAGAAAAGGATCGATGTCATCGCGTGAGGCGAATATACACCATCTGCCAGCGCGTTCAGGCAAACAAAAGGCGAACATTTCGAGCCGAACATTGTATTGACAGTGTCTGGCGTGCAGCGTAGTATCCGGTCTCGGGTGGTCAAAAGTGGTCGGAAGTGGGTCCAACCTCGTAGCAACACCGATCATTAGCAACACTTTTCCTTAGGCCACCCGCTAAGCTTCTCGTCAGGTCATGAAACTATGCTGCGAGGAAATTACACGGCGCGCATTGATGTCAAAGGTCGTCTGAAAGTTCCGACGGAATTTCGGCGCCTGATCGAAGAGAAGCACGGCAAAGACTTTTATATCACGAGCCTGACCGGTGAGTGCGTGCGGATTTATCCGCTACCGGAGTGGGAGTCGATCGAACAGCGACTCTCGTTACTGCCGTCGATGGATCCGGCACGCCGCAAGTTCCTTGACAGAACAAACTATTACGGTCAGCAAGCGACACTGGACGGTCAGGGACGCGTGCTGATTCACCCGTTGCTTCGTAAGAGCGCGGAAGTAATTGGCGATGTGGCAGTCCTTGGGTATCTGACGTACTTGGAAGTTTGGGAACTCGACAAATTTCGAGCCCGCATGCTCGCCGATCCTTATACCGAAGAAGACGAGGCGGCGATTGCGAGACTTGGTATTTAGTGGTTAGTGCTTTGAGCTTTGTACTTAGTCCTTGGTGCTTTGTAAGAATGATGGAGTGACCAAGAACAAAGAACAAAGGACAAAGAACAAGAAAAGGATCTTTGAACGAGATCACGGGGCGGTGGTGATGGCTGCGCCTTTGGGGGGCATAGGCGCGCCCCATCGCCCCGTGCTGCTTAGAGAGACTTTGAAGTTCCTCGTTCCTGAACGAGGAGGTCTCTTCATTGACTGCACGGTTGGACTCGGCGGACACAGCGAAGCGATTCTGAAATCCTCCGACGATACTCGCGTCCTGGGGATGGACCTCGATCCCTCAGCACTCGCTTACTCGCAGCAACGACTCGCATCGTTTGGTGACCGGTTCCGCGCCTATCAAGCCAACTTTCGTGAACTGCCAGACGTGTTAGGCCGCGCAGGTGAGCGCGACCCTGACGGCATTCTCGTCGACCTTGGGGTGTCTTCACTGCAATTTGATTCACCCGAGCGCGGGTTCAGTTTTCGTTTCGACGCTCCGTTGGACATGCGTATGGACCCAACGAGCGGAGCTACCGCAGCCGATCTTCTTCAGCAACTTTCCGAATCGGAGATTGCCAGAATCATTTTTGAATTCGGCGAAGAGCGACACTCAAGACGCATTGCACGTCGCATCGTCGAAAGACGTGAACAGGGAAAACCGGTAACCACCACGAAGGAGTTGGCCGATCTCGTAGCAACAGCTGTCGGTGGCGGTAAACGGCAACAGATTCATCCGGCGACGCGCACGTTCCAGGCGTTGCGAATCGCCGTTAACAACGAACTCGAAGGGTTAGGTGCTTTTGTGGAGTCAGCGGTTGATCTTTTAACACCCGACGGCCGTTTTGTGGGGATCAGTTTCCACTCGCTCGAGGATCGGATTCTCAAACAGGAACTGCGGCGCTTGTCGGGCCACTGTCAATGTCCGCCACGTTTGCCGGTCTGTTCGTGCGGGGCACGAGAGGTGGTTGAAGTACTGACCCGGCGTCCAGTCGCGCCGAGCGCACGTGAAGTCGAGGAGAATCCGCGAGCGCGCAGCGCCAAACTTCGAGCATGCCGCAAACTCGTCTCACAGTGATTTCGCCCAGAAACAGTCGCGAACTAACAAAGAAAACAGCCATGAAACGATTCCCCGAGCACCAGCAAAACGCGAAGGTTCGCCGCACGCGAGACGTGACAGCGCTCTCCCGATTAGCGCTGTTGTTGTTCTGCGGTTTGGTACTGGCGTGTGGTTTTGTCTTTGCCGCCAAGCAACACTTCGCGGCCGTCCAATACGGATACGAGAACGAACATCTGCGTAGCGAGCGCAAACGGTTGTTGGAGGAGAACCAACGGCTCGCACTCGAGCAGGAACGTGTGACGGCGCCGGACAAGCTGGAGCCCGCCGCTCGGCGCTTGGGATTGAAGCCGGCCCGCCCCGGCCAGGTTATGACACTTAGCCACAGATAACACGGACGAACGCCGATCCGTGAAGTCTGTGTATTTCCGTGGCGAACACACCAATGATGCTGGCACGCCTGGTCGCCCAGTCAAAATCCAGACCCGATGTTTCACTCGGCCGCGCTCTTTTCGTCGCGGCTTTTATTGGCTTCTGGATGCTGATCGTCTGTGCAAGACTCGTCTACCTGCAATTCTCACAGTACGAAAGCCTCGCTGACCGCGCTCGACAACAGCAGCAAAACGCAATCGACACCACCCCACAACGCGGTGAACTGCTTGACCGGAACGGACAGCAGTTAGCGCGGAGCGTCCAAACCGTTTCGTTGTTCATCGATCCTGACGGGCTCGACTTAGGACAGCTCGAATGTACGGCGCAGTACCTGTCGAAGTTGCTCGGAACGCAGTACAAGGATCTCATCGCCGAGTTTCGCGAAGCTCAAGCCGCGAAGCGCAGGTTCGTGTGGATCGCACGCCGTCTCGACGCGGATCAGGGGAACAAGATCGTCGCGCTCAATTAGCCCGGATTGCAGTCGTTACTCGAACCAAAATGTTACTACCCGAATGGATCGCTCGCCGCGCACGTTCTCGGTTACGTCGGACTCGACGGCGACGGTCTCGGCGGACTGGAACGTTCTTACAACACGAAGATCGCAGGTGAACCTGGCCGGCTGTTTCTCGAGAAGGACGCGAACGGCAAACCGTACGAGAGTTATGAGATCGCTGCGAAGCCTGGACAAACGGTCGTGCTCACAATCGATCAGTCGATTCAGTATCAGGCTGAGCAGGCGCTGAACGTGGCGGTAAAGAATTCGCGTGCGAAATCGGGCAGTGTGATCGTTCTCGATCCACGCAATGGAGAGATTCTCGCGCTTGCAAATGCTCCGTCGTTCGATCCGAATCAGGTCGCGGCTTCATCTGCGGAAACGCGTTCGAATTGGGCGTTGCAAAACATCTACGAACCGGGTTCGACGTTCAAGATTGTTGCGTTCTCAGCGGCTCTCGAAAAGAAGCTTGCGAAGGTTGACGACCACATCGATTGTCAGATGGGCTCTATCACCGTCGCGGGCCGCCTGGTCCATGATCATCATCCATTCGGTTCGTTGACGATCGCGGAGGCGCTGGCGAAGTCGAGTAACGTCGCGGCAATCAAACTCGGGCTGCGCGTCGGTGATGAAACAATGTACGACTACATCACTCGCTTCGGGTTTGGATCGAAGACAGGGATTGAGCTACCCGGCGAGACGGCAGGATTACTTCGGAAGGTTCAGCGGTGGCAGCCGTCGTCGATTGGATCGATCGCGATTGGACAGGAAGTTGGCGTAACGCCGGTGCAGATGGTGGCGGCGTTTGGCGCCTTGGCGAACGACGGCATGCGAGTCGCGCCACATATCATTCGCGAAGTACGCAACGAAGCGGGAGCAGTTGTGTATCAACCGCAACCGGAGCAACGACGAGTTATCAGTGCCGAAACAGCGGTTGCGTTGCGCGGAATGCTGGAAGGCGTGACGTTGCGCGGCACGGCGAAGAAGGCGCAGTTGGATGGTTACTCGGCAGCCGGAAAAACAGGTACGGCGCAAAAGATCGATCCGAAGACTCGCACTTATTCAGCCACAAAATTTGTCGGATCGTTTGTCGGCTTTGCACCGGTTTCGAATCCCCAAGTCGTAATTATCGTAGTGATCGATGAACCCGCGGGTGCTTATCACGGCGGCGATGTGGCGGCGCCGGTGTTTCGCGAAGTGGCCGAACAGATACTGCCGATTCTTGGCGTCATGCCTGATATTGAGACCAAGTCAGCTCCGGATTTGGTTGCTCAGGTCGATGAGAATCCTGACCGCGCAGCGAAGTTGCGCGACGAACAGGCACGCGCCGAAGAGGAGCGGAAAGCCACGTTACCCACCGTGGATAGCAACGGAGGACGCGGCGGAGAAGTTGTTTACGCTGTATCGACGCGCAATGCCATGGTCATGCCTGACTTGCGCGGGCGCAGTGTACGTGATGTCGCCAGGACGTGCGCGCAACTCGGATTGCAGGTTGAAGCACGAGGAGAAGGAAGGGTTTACAAGCAGAGCCCCGCTGCGGGCAGCGAAGTCAGCACGGGGCAAACTATCTACGTTGATTTTGGACGAGCGCAGTAGCTCTTGCGCGGAAGAATTGCCATGCCCGATACAAATCCCCTGACTTTGGACTGCCCAGATGAAGAAACGTTTGAAGATGACGTACACTACGGCATCGCTGACTGTAGACGACGACTACGCAGCCAGCGTTCATCCCTCCGGGCACAACATCTTCCCCCAACAGATGGCTCGAGCGGTGTGAATTCGGCCAGCGAGGTCCGAAGCTACGCCGAGATATTCGCCTCTGTTTCGATGAGCCAGAGCTCGCTTTCACGCTTAGTGGATTGCCTGCTTCCGCCCGCTGAACGGGACGAATCGTCACCCGGCATATCAGAGGAGCGAGAAGAGGCCGTAATCACGTGAACGTTGGGGAAGCAGCAGTCTTGATGGGCGCGAATACGACGAGTCTTGGCGCCTCGATGTTTGACAATAAGATTACCGGCTTTTCGATTGACTCGCGTTCTGTCGGCGCGGGTGAACTCTTTTTTGCGATGTCGCAACAGGACTACACCCGCGCCGGCTTTAATGGTGAGTTTGTCGACGCTCATCGGTTTATCGGCGAGGCTTTTCAACGTGGCGCAGTCTCTGCGGTCGCGCGAATCGATCGCGTGCAAGGCAATCCGGAGTTGACAGCGCTGCGCGATCGTTTGGTTCTTGTGGACGATGCGATCGCGGCGTTGCAGCAACTTGCACATCGCGTTTACCAGGCGTGGGACAAACCGGTCGTCGCGATCACCGGCAGTGCGGGGAAGACGACTGCAAAAGAGTTGACTGCTCATGTACTGAAGTTCGCCGGGCACCGCGTGTTGAAGAGCGAGCGCAATTACAACAATGGACTTGGTCTGCCGTTATCCGTTTTGAAAATGGTGAGCGAAGGTCATTCGCCGGACCAATTCGATCTGGCCGTCCTGGAAATGGGGATGTCTTCGCCGACTCATGAAATCCGCAGACTGTGTCGCATCACGCCGCCGGACGTGGGTGTGGAATTGATGGTAGCGCCCGTTCATCTCGAGTATCTCGGCACGATCGAAAACGTCGCGGCAGCGAAAGCGGAATTGATCGAAGGTCTGAAGCCTCAGGGCACCGCGATCTTGAATGCGGATGACGCGTTAGTAATGAAGATGCGCGAGAAACATGCGGGCAGGACGTTGACGTTTGGGACCACAAATCCCGCGGATGTTTCCGCGGCAGATATTGATACGCAGTCTTTGGGAAAAGTTAAGTTTCGTTTGTTGACGCCGACTGGAGAGGCGCCTGCGATTTTGTCGATGAGTGGTCATCACAATTTGAGTAACGCATTGGCTGCGGCGACTGTGGGCGTTGCGTTTGGCCTGTCGGCTGAACAGATTGCAAGTGCGTTGAGCACGGCGTGTCCGCCAAAGATGCGAGGCGAGGTTATCGACTTCGCAGCGGACTTCACAGTGATCGACGACTCTTACAACTCGAACCCGCGTTCGTTGCTGAACATGGTTCGTACGATGACTGAAGGTCGTGGATGTCGAAAACGTTTGATCGTGATCGCCGGAGAGATGCTGGAACTAGGTCCGGAAGAGGCGTCATTGCACCGCGCCGCCGGACGCGACATAGCACAGACCGGCGTGAACATGCTTTGGGGAGTGCGCGGCCTGGCGAAAGAGATCACGGTGGGAGCCGAGGAAGCTGGACTTTCCGAGACGCGTTTTTTCAACTCCTCGGAAGAAGCGGCCGCGGCGATTGTGGATGAAGTTAGAGAAGGCGATCTGGTATTGGTCAAGGGATCGAGAGGCGTTGCGACAGAGAAGGTGATCAATGCATTGAAAAACCGTTTTCCTTTGGCTGGAGAGGATGTAAGGAATTGATCTACTACCTTCTTTACGAGCTGATCTACGCGCATTTCAAGGACAAGGATTGGTATCTCGTAAAGGCGCTCAACGTTTTTCAGTACGTCACGTTTCGTACCGCGTACGCCACGATCACGGCGCTGCTGATCTCGCTCTTCTTTGGCGGCAAGCTGATCGAAGCGCTACGAAGGTGGAACGTCGGCCAACAGATTCGCGAGGAAGGCCCGCAGGGCCACAAGGTCAAACGCGGGACGCCCACAATGGGCGGCGTGCTGATCGTCGGTTCGGTTTTGATCTCGACGTTGCTATGGGCGAAGTTGTCGAGTGTTTATGTTTGGATCGCGATGATCGCAACGCTGCTGTTCGGCTTGATCGGTTTTGTCGACGACTACTCGAAGATGGCGAAGCAGCGCAGTCTCGGGTTGACCGGCCGGCAAAAATTGTTGGCGCAGTTGCTGATCGCGGTGATGGTTTGGGCGGCGCTCTTTTTATCGACGAGGTTCTGGGGTGGCAACGATTATTCCTGGAACTTCAGTATCCCGTTCATCAAGGCGACAGCCAGACCTGATGGCCCAAGTTTTATCGGGCCGTATCTGTATCTGGTGTTGATTGCCGTCGTGTTGTTGGGGTCGTCCAACGCGGTGAATTTGACCGACGGGCTGGACGGGCTGGCGATCAGCGTCACCTTCATAGCGATGACTGCCTTGACTGGTTTCACGTATCTGAGTAGCGACGCGCGTTGGGCAGGCTATCTGGATTTGACGCACCGTCCGGAAGCCGCCGAACTGACTGTTTTCTGTGGTGCGATGGCTGGTGCGAGTCTTGGGTTCCTTTGGTACAACGCGCCGCCAGCGCAGGTTTTTATGGGCGACGTGGGAAGCCTCGCCATTGGCGGGGCGATGGGCACAGTCGCGGTGCTCACGAAACAGGAGTTTATGTTGTTGATGGTGGGCGGTGTGTTCGTCATTGAGGCGCTATCGGTGATGTTGCAAGTGAGTGTGTTCAAGATGACCAAGCGCACGACCGGCGTCGGACGCCGTTTGTTCAAGATGACGCCGCTGCATCACCACTTTGAAATGCAGGATTGGAAAGAGTCTAAGATCGTCTTTCGCTTTTTGATATTGGCGATCTTGTTTGCGTTGTTGAGTCTGTCGACATTGAAGCTGCGGTAAACGCCGTAGGCGTTTTAGGAGTCGTGGAACTAGCGGGCAAGAAAGTTTTGATAATCGGGGCGGCGCGCAGCGGGATTGCAGCGGCGAGTTTTCTCCTGGAGCGGGGCGCGGTTGTCGCTCTCAGCGATCAGAAGCCGATCGAGAAGTGGTCTGCTGAAGCGCTCGCGTTGAAAGAGTCCGGCGTCGGGTTATTGCCGGGCGAACCGCCGAGCTGGTTGTTGGACCAACTAGATCTGGTGGTGGTAAGTCCCGGCGTTCCGGCGAACATTATTCCCATTCGCTACGCGGAACGAGCCGGAGCGGAAGTGATTGGCGAGGTGGAACTCGCCGCCCGTTATTTGAAAGGACGAACAGTCGCGATCACGGGTAGCAACGGCAAGACCACAACGACGTCGCTGATCGGTGAGTTGTTGAGCGATGCAAGGTTGAAGGTGCAGGTCGGCGGAAACATTGGCAAGCCGCTTATCTCGATGGTGGAGAGTTCGCGAGACTATGGTTGGACCGTGGTGGAGTTGTCCAGCTTTCAGTTGGAAACGATCAAGACGTTTCGCCCAACGATTGCCGTGGTCTTAAACGTGACGCCCAACCACATGGATCGATACGAGACGTTCAATGACTACGCGGCTGCGAAGCATCGCATCTTCATGAATCAGACTGAAACCGACGTTGCGGTGTTGAATGCTGACGATCCCACGGTTTCGTCGTGGGCGAACGCGTTGCGAGCGAAGGTGATGAACTTCAGCGTCAGACAGGAGCTGGAGCGAGGAGTTTTTCTCCGGGACGATGAACTTGTTTTTCGTTGGGATGAAGGCGAACAGGATCTGTTGCACGTAAGCGAGATGAAATTGCGCGGACTGCACAACGTCGAGAACGTAGCGGCGGCACTGACGGCGGGCATTGCCGCGAGCGCATCGATCGAGTCGATGCGGGAAACGGTGAAGCAGTTCAACCCGGTCGAGCACCGGCTCGAGTTTGTCGATGAGATCGCGGGCGTAAGGTTTTACAACGACTCGAAAGCGACGAGCGTTGACGCGACGTTAAAGGCACTCGAAGCGTTTGCAAATGACAGCGGAAAGGTGGTTTTGATTCTCGGCGGCAAAGGAAAGAAAGCGCCGTACGCGCCGCTCGCTCCGCTCGTCAGTTCAAACGTGCGAAAGCTCGTTTTAATCGGCGAGGACGCGGACACGATTGCAAATGAACTCGGCGAGTACGCACCGTTTGAACGCGCCACAGACATGAAGGACGCAGTTGCGAGATCGTTCAAAGCCGCAGAAAAGGGTGACGTGGTACTGCTCGCGCCGGCGTGCGCGAGTTTCGACATGTTCGAAAGTTTCGAGCATCGAGGGAAAGTTTTTAAAGGGAGTGTCGCGGATCTTAAAGCCAGATCTTAAAGCTAAATGGCGCGCAAACTAGCTCCAGACAAATGGCTCTTCGCAGCGACCACCGGCCTCGCACTATTTGGCGTCGTGATGGTCTACAGCGCGTCGGCAGTGCTGGCTGAGAAGGAGAACGGGAATCAATTCTTCTACGTGCTCAAACAAGGCGTGTGGGTCGCGATTGGCTTCTTTGTGATGTTGCTGATGATGCAGTTCAACTACCAGCAACTGAAGAATCGCCGCATTGTTTATGGGTTGTTGTTTGTGACGAGCATCGCGCTGCTGGCGGTGTTTGGTTTCAGCAGCAGCAATGGCGCGCATCGTTGGATCAAACTTCCGGGCGTCTCGCTGCAACCGTCGGAAGTATCGAAACTCGCGTTAATAATCTTCCTCGCCTACTTCCTCGAGAAGCGCGCGGGCGAAGAAGGCGACCTTTGGCGCACGTTTCTTCCGTGCGGAATCGTGACGGCATGGCTCGCGGGATTGGTGGTGATCGAACCAGACTTCGGCACCGCCATGATGCTCGCGCTGATCTTTGTGATTGTCATTTACACGGCGGGCGCGCGTGTGATGCACCTCGCGATGGCAGCGGCTCCGGCGCTAGTGGTTGCGGCTGGGTTGCTGATCTTCGTGCCGTGGCGACTGAAGCGCTTGATCACGTTTCTGGATCCGTGGGCCGATCAGCAGGGCGCGGGATTCCAGGTTGTGCAGTCGTTGATCGCGATCGGCTCAGGTGGACCAAACGGTCTCGGCTTCGCGCAGGGTAAGCAGAAGATGCTGTTCCTGCCTTTCGCGCATTCGGACTTCATCTTCGCTGTGGTTGGTGAGGAACTGGGACTGGTTGGTTCGCTGGCGCTAGTCGCGATCTTTGCCCTATTCCTGTGGCGCGGCGTGAGGACGGCGTTACTCGCGCCTGACCGGTTTGGAATGTTGCTGAGTCTGGGCATTGTCACGAGCATTGTCGCGCAGGCGTTATTCAATATGAGTGTGGTGCTCTCGCTCGTGCCCACGAAGGGAATTCCGCTGCCGTTTATTTCTTACGGTGGATCTTCACTGGTGCCGACGCTGGCCGCGGTTGGCATCCTGCTCAACGTTTCGCAGCATGCGAGTGGAAACATTGCCGAGTTGCGATTGCCGATTGCCGATTTCAGTAAGAGCTACGAAACGCCTTTAAATCGACAATCGGCGATTGGCAATTGACAATGAAAGTTTTGATTGCTGCCGGCGGAACAGGCGGACACATTTATCCGGGAATCGCCGTGGCGCAGGAGATCATGCGTCGAGATCCAAAGGCGACGGTGCGGTTTGTTGGCACCGCGCGAGGATTGGAAACGCGACTGGTTCCGCAGGCTGGATTCGATTTGTCGATCATTGACAGTGCGGGTTTGAAGAACGTCAGCGTCGTGGCGCGAATGAAAGGCCTGGCGATTCTGCCGAAGAGTTTTGTGTCGGCGCGGCGCGTTATTACGGAGTTTCAGCCGGACGTCGTAGTCGGCGCCGGCGGATATGTTTCGGGCCCGGTGGTGTTGATGGCTTCGCTGTTGCGGCGGCCGACACTGGTGATGGAGTCAAACGCGTTGCCGGGTTGGACCAACCGAGTGCTCGCGCGCTTTGTGGATCGTGCGGCGGTCTCGTTTGAGCAGGCGTTGCCGTTCTTTCGCGGCAAGGCGACGGTCACGGGAAATCCGGTGCGGCGCGAGTTTTTTGAAATACCACGGAAGCGTCGCGAGCCGGGCGCGTTGTCGCTCTTGATATTCGGTGGCTCGCAAGGCGCGCGCGCGATCAATGAAGCAATGGTAGCGGCGTTACCCGGGTTAGGAGATTTGCCGGTGACTTTGCGGATCAAACACCAGACGGGCGCTGCGGATTTTGAAAAGGTGAAGGCGGCCTACGAGGACGCGGGTTGGGGCGAGCAGGCTGAAGTACGCAGCTACATTGACAACATGATGAACGATTTCGCGCACGCGGACCTGGTGATTTGTCGCGCGGGCGCGACGACGACGGCGGAATTGATCGCGGCTGGGAAGGCGTCGATCATGATTCCTTTTCCTTACGCTGCCGACGACCATCAGCGCAAGAACGCGGAAGCGTTGGAAGCGGCAGGGGCCGCGAAAATGATCGTGCAACAGGAGTTGAGTGCGGAACGATTGTTGAAGGAGATCGGTGAACTTTCCCAAGATCCGTCGCAACTGGATCGTATGGAAGAAGCCGCTAGAGGGCTAGCTCATGGAGATGCTGCCGCAGCGGCGGTCGACCTGATGGAAGAACTCGTGGGAAAGAAATCTTAAGCAATGTTCAGGCGGATACAACACGTCCATTTTGTCGGCATAGGCGGTATCGGTATGTCCGGTATTGCCGAGGTGCTGATCAACCTGGGTTTCCGTGTCTCCGGGTCCGACCTGAAACGTTCGAACGTCACCGATCGCCTGCAACAGATGGGTGTTGAGTTCTTCGAAGGCCATGGCGCGGATAACGTGGGCCATCCGCACGTCGTTGTTCGGTCTACTGCGGTGCGCGACGACAATCCGGAGATCGTCCAGGCGCAACAGCGATCGATACCCGTGATACCTCGTGCAGAGATGCTGGCGGAACTGATGCGACTCAAGCCCCACACCGTTGCTGTTGCTGGTTCACACGGCAAGACGACGACGACATCAATGGTCGCAACTGTGTTGGGCCATGCGGGATTGGATCCGACGATGGTCGTAGGCGGTGTTGTTGGCGCGTTTGGCTCGAATGCGCACCTCGGCACAAGTGATCTGATGGTGGTCGAAGCTGACGAAAGCGATCGCTCTTTCCTGATGTTGACGCCGACGATCGCAGTGGTGACGAACATCGATCGCGAGCACATGGACTATTACCACGACATGGATGACGTGCGCGCCTGCTTTGCGAGTTTTGTGAACAAGGTGCCGTTTTACGGTTCGTCAGTGCTGTGTCTCGACGATCCAAACGTGCAGGCGATCATTCCACTGCTTGAACGCCGTCGCATGACTTACGGTTTGAGCGCGCAGGCGGACGTTTCCGCGCACGGAATCCGGCACGACAACAATTTTGGATCGAGTTTTAGTGTGTGGCGCGGCATGGACGTCGTTGGCGAGATGACCTTGCGCGTGCCGGGCGTCCATAACGTTTATAACGCGTTGGCAGCGATCGCTGTTGGTTTCGAGTTGGAAGTGCCGTTCGAAAAGATTGCCGAGGGACTTTACAGCTTCACGGGCGCCGGACGGCGTTTTCAGGCGAAAGGCGAGATCAACGAGGTTCTCGTCGTCGACGATTACGGACATCATCCGACGGAAATACGCGCCACACTTGCAGCGGCGAAGTTGGGCTCAGGCGGACGACGAATCGTCGTTCTGTTTCAGCCGCACCGGTACACGCGAACGCACGATCTGATGCAGGAGTTCGCGCGTTCTTTCAACAACGCCGACGTGCTGTTCATTACAGACATTTACGCGGCAAGCGAAGATCCGATTGAAGGCGTCACGGCGGAAGCGCTGACTGCCGCGATCAAACGCTTCGGTCACAAAGACGTGAATTACATCGGACCACTTGAAAACGCTGCGCCCGCTTTGAGTGAGCGAGTGCAGTCGGGAGATCTCGTGTTAACGCTCGGCGCCGGCACGGTGAATCGCGTGAGTGAGCAGTTGCTGTTCTTGTTGAGGGAGCAATCGCAAGGTAAATCAGGGTAGAAGCCAGATTTTGGAAATAGAAGAAAACAAGTTGGAGCAACGTGATCGGAAGCTGGAAGAGATTGCCGGGCGGATCGGAGTCCGCGCGGAACGTGGACGCCGCTTTGCCGAGCTGACAAGTTTGCGCGTTGGTGGATCGATCGACTGGGTCATCTCGCCCGACACAGAAGAGCAGGCGGCTGCGGTTGTCCATGAGTTGGACCAGGCCGGCATCGGCTGGCGGCCGCTTGGCTCAGGCAGCAACGTGCTCGCGGACGACGGCGATCATCACTATGTCGTGTTGAGTTTGAGCAACATGAAGGGCGAAGTGCGGATTGATGACGAGCTTGTTTCTGTGAGCGCTGGTTACTCACTGCCACGTCTTTGCATTGACGTTGCTCGCGCGGGTTTGTCTGGAATTGAAGGGCTCGGTGGCATTCCGGGAACCGTGGGTGGTGCGTTGTGGATGAATGCAGGCGCTTACGATCATGAGATCGGCACGGTCACAGAGACGGTCCGCGTGGCGCGTGAAGGAAAAGTGATTGAGGTTTCCGGTGAGAGCATTCAGTGGAATTATCGTCACACTTCTTTTGCTGAGGGAGAGTTGCTGCTGGGCGCAACGTTGCGCCTTCAGCATGATGATCCGGAACAGATCAAGGCGCGAATGGACGATGCGAAGAGCCGCAGGCTCGCTACGCAACCTCACGGCGCGCGTTCGGCTGGTTGTTTTTTCAAGAACCCGCCGGCAAGCACGGTCGGCACCGGAAAGATGATTGATGAGCTGGGGATGAAAGGTCAGCGTCGCGGAAGTGCGGTTGTTTCGCCGGTGCATGCGAACTTCATCGTCACAGAAGGCGAGGACGCGCGCGCCGAAGATGCGCTCAGTTTGGCCGAAGAGATCCGTGAGCGCGTCAAGCGAGAACAGGGGATCGAGCTGGAATACGAGGTCGAACTCTGGAGAGCAAATTCGCCACAGAGCGACACGGATAAACCAGATCAGAGCCGAAAGGAGGAGGAGTGAGAGATCAGCTAGTTGCACAAAAAGTTGGTAATCGCAGCGGTATAGCAAAGCCACGTTCGGCCACGGGCCAACGGCCCGCCAAACGTGCTCCGGCTGAGTCGATCGGCGCGCGACTCCGATCTCTTCTCGGTTACGTTCCCACTGCGCTTCGGATCGCAGCGATTGCGATCGTTTGTCTCATCATTGTGGTCGTTTATCGCGCGGCGGCATCGGCAAGTTTCTTTCAAATCAAAACAGTTGAGACAAAGGGCGCGTCGCGAGCTTCTGTAGAGGACATTCACGCCGCTGTGCGACGCGATGTTGGTCCAACCGGTGTGTGGCGCGCGAACCTCCAGGAGATCAGCCAGCACCTCGAACGCCTGCCGTGGGTACGCACCGCTATCGTCACGCGAGTGTTGCCCGATGGGATTCGCGTCCGCATCACCGAGCGTCAACCGCGAGCAGTAGTCCGCACGTCC
>DASZDV010000689.1:0-2092 GCA_035941575.1 Pyrinomonadaceae bacterium | reverse complement strand
AATTAAAATTAACCCGCCGGTGGTTTTTAACAGAATATCTTGTTCATCCTGCAAATCTTGTTCATCCTGTAAAACCAACTCTCATCGCGCAGTACGCTGCACTTTAATATCCCACTTCACCTTGCCCGCCTGAGGATCTGCACTCAACGCGAAACTTCCGGCTCGCGGAACGAGCGATAACTTCTGCACATCACTGCCGGGTCGTGTGAAGAGTCCGCTCACTGGACCATTATCACTACTGAACACACGCAATTCGACGTTGTCCCAGTCAATGTCTTTCGTGCTCTGCGCGACTTTGACGTGCGGTAACACGGCGTGATTTCTGACCAGCAGCACCACGGGAACCGCCCCTAACGCAATCTCGTGCCACTTCTCACCTTCATACACACGGCCAGTCTGATAATCGATCCATGTTCCCGGCGGCAGATAAACTTTCCGCCGATCGCCACTCGCGAACATGGGCGCCACAAGCAGATCCGATCCAAACATGTATTCATCGTCGATGGCCCATGATCCAGGATCGTTGGGATACTCGAAGAACAACGGACGCGTCATCGGAAAACCGCGTGCCGACGAGTCTTTGGCCTGCGCGTAGATATAAGGCATCAACGAATATCTCAGACCCAAAGCCTTCCGGAAATCTTCAGTCAACGCCTCATCATATTCCCAAGGCTCCCTCGGCGGCGCGCCATGTGCCCGCGTGTGCGATGTCAACACTCCCCACGCCATCCAGCGGCGGTAGAGATCGCGCGGCGCCTTCTGCACGAAACCGCCGACGTCATGACTCCAGTAAGTAAACCCTGATAATCCAAACGACAGCCCACCACGCAACTCGGCTGCCATCGCGGAATCCGTATTCTCTGCGTCACCACCCCAATGTAGTGGATAACGTTGACTGCCGGCCCACGCGCTGCGCGCCCAGATCACATCGTCGCCGGTAACTTCCTTCGTCACTTCGGCGACGGCCTTGTTGTAACGCAACGGATAAAGGTTGTGCTCGTACCAACCACTCAACCCGGAATGGTATTGTCCAGTCACTGGCGCGCCTTCACCGAAGTCGACCTTGATCGCACCAACGCCGAGCTTCAAAAGGTCTCTCAGTTTTCCCTGGTACCACTTAACCGCCTCCGGATTACTCACGTCGAGCGTTGCGTCTTCAAACGGAAGCTGACCGCCTTCGTTCTTCACGTGATAACCCTTCTCCACCATTTCTTTCCAGAGCTCGTTTTTGCTGGTGAAGTAAGTGTATTGCCACAAACTCACATGAAATCCCTGTTGCTTTAGATCGGCGATCATCTTTGCCGGATCGCGAAATCGCGAAGTTGAAAATTTGTAATCGCTGCGCCAGTCCGTCTCAAACCAACCAGTATCGAGGTGAATTACATCTGCCGGCACCCGGTGCGATCGCAGTTGCTGGGCCACCTGGCGCGCCTGGTCTTCCGAGTTGTAAGTGATTCGACTCATCCAGAAACCAAACGACCAGAGCGGCGGCACAGGACTGCGACCGGTTAACGCTGTGTACTCCGAGAGAATATCTTTTGGCTCGCCGAGAAAGAGAAAGATGTCGAGGTTCTCGTCGCCGGAATAGATCGTGTTGTGCGCGTCGTAGTACTTGCCGAAATCAAACGTCAAAGGCGCACTTGTGTGGACAAACATTCCATACCCGTTGCTGCTCAAGAAAAACGGTATAGGTTTGTACATGTACTCGTTCTGCGTTCCCATGCCGTCGCGAGTCCAGACAAACACACGTTGTCCGCGCTTGTTGAGGCGCGTGAACGACTCGCCGCAGCCGAAGATCTTTTCGTCGTGCTGTAGTTCGAAGGTAGCAGCGATGCGGCGTGATAGGTCGCTCGAGCGACGCACGAAAGAAAATGGAATAGGGGTGATGAACGTCGCTGGGTCGCCGATGTTCTGTGTGCGCGTGAGCAGACGTCCGGCCTTGTCGTAAATCTCAATGTGCCACGGTTGCTTGATGATCCTGACACGGCCGTTCGCGCCCGTATAAACGATTTCACGATCGTTCTGTTCGACCTTCCATGAACCATCTTTGGGTACCGGGCCGGTGAGCATGAGCGACTGGCCATCGTTCATT
>DASZDV010000688.1:0-3146 GCA_035941575.1 Pyrinomonadaceae bacterium | reverse complement strand
GGTGATAACACCGTTGGATCTCGAACAGACGTACGGTCTCAGCGGCGGACACATTCATCACGGCGAACAATCACTGGATCAGTTCTTCACGTTTCGTCCGTTGATCGGCTGGGCGCAGTATCGAACACCTTTGAAGCGCCTCTATCTCTGCGGCGCCGGCACACATCCGGGCGGCGGCCTGACCGGCCTGCCTGGTGCCAACGCCGCGCGCGAAATCACACGCGACTTCAAAGCGGGCAAAGTATGAGCCACAGATAAATACGGCTTGAGATGGCGAAACGAAGCTTTGCAAGCGACAACAACGCCGGTGTGCATCCGGAAGTTATCGAAGCTATGAAAGCGGCGAACGACGGCCACGTTGTCGCTTACGGAGACGATCCATTCACCGAACGGGCAATTAAGGTTTTTCATAAGCACTTCGGTAAAGACGCTACTATTTACTTCGTCTTCGGCGGCACCGGTGCAAACGTCCTCGGGCTCAAAGCGATTACCAACTCTTACGAAGCCGTCATCTGCGCCGAGACCGCACACATCAACGTTGACGAATGTGGTGCGCCCGAGAAGTTCACCGGATGCAAACTCCTCTCGGTGCGCACGCCCGACGGCAAACTGCGAATCGAAGACATCAAACCGTTCCTTCATGGCGTTGGTTTCGAACATCACGTCCAACCACGAGTCATCTCCGTCTCACAAGCGACCGAGATGGGCACCGTCTACACGAAGAAGGAACTGAAAACACTCGCGCGCTTCGCTCACGACAACAACATGCTGTTGCACGTTGACGGCGCGCGCATCGCAAACGCGGCCGTTAGTTTGAATGCGTCGCTCAAAGAGATCACCGTTGATGCGGGTATAGACGTCCTATCGTTCGGTGGCGCGAAGAACGGAATGATGTACGGCGAAGCGGTTGTTTTCTTCGACAAAAAACTCGCGACCGACTTCAAATACATTCGCAAGCAGGGCATGCATCTGCCCTCAAAGATGCGTTTCATCTCCGCGCAGTTTGAAGCGCTGTTGTCAGGGGATCTATGGCGTCGCAGCGCGTCGCACGCCAATCAGATGGCGCGCGTGCTGGCAACGGAACTCGCGAAGCTGCCGCAAATAAGAATCACGCAGCCCGTCGAATCCAACGGCGTATTCGCCGAGATCCCGGAAAAATACGTGCCCGTGCTTCAGAAGAGATACTTCTTTTATGTTTGGAACGAAGAGACGTCGGAATGCCGGTTCATGTCGTCGTTTGACACCACCGAAGACGACATCCGCGACTTTGTTAAGTTGGTCCGTAAGACAGTGAAGTGAACGAGCGAATCGGCTGCCATGATGATGAACAGGATCCAAAAGACGTAACGCAAACGATAAAGTGCGCCCGCGTTTACGACCACTAACCCGAGGGCTATCGTGCCGAGCGTCGCAACCAGAAACAGCGACCATACCGGCAACTCTCGCCGGTGACGCCAAAAACAAACACCCGCTGCCGCGTAAAGAAAATACATCGCCAACGTTTCCGCGCCGGTCAGCAGCCGGCCGCTGCGCCCGTAGCTTCCGCGTTCGAACCACATCTGCGGAAACGGCGCGAAGAACCCAACTACAGCAGCGCGTGGAATGTACCTGAGAATGTCAGCAACAGTCGCCAGTCGCACATCCGCGTCAACGTCAGATTCACGCGCACTATACGAACGAAATCCTGCACGGCGTTCGCCGATCTGTTTGATGGCGCGCGTGAACACTCCTTCCGCCGGCGCGGGTTGTGTGCTCGAGGGAATAGCGAAAGGTGTGATCGGTAGTCTCTTTCCGTAGAGGCTCGTGCTTTCGAGACGCGGCGGAACGAGCAGCATCGCAATCAGCACGAGCGTTATCGCAATGACGTTTCCCGGAATGAACCCGGTTACACGTATCATCCGCCCTGCAAGCAATACGCTCGCGATACCAATGGCGAGAATGACGACGTTCCACATGTTTCCGCGGATCACCCAGAAGAACGTCAGCAACGCTGCACCGCCGACTCCACTGGCAAGACCAACGCGCCACGACAGTGCGCGCGTCAGCAACAGAGTCAACAGAAGCATTAACGCGAGCAGGCAAAGTATCGACAGCGAATCGCGTATGAGTTGAGTCGACTGAACGAGGAAAGTGGGCCACGCGCCCGCGATGAACGAAGCGAGGAGTCCAGCGCGCGCGCTGAAGAGTTCACGGCCGAGCAGGTAAACACAAACAAGAACGCCCAGGTAATAAACGACGTTCAGCGGTTCAGCAGCAAGAATATTATGGCCCAGCAACTTGCCTGCTGTGGCGAAGAATAAGGAGTAAAGCCGGCAGTGCAGCGGCGCTTTCATCGCGAGCCATGCGGAAACACCGTTGGTCTGTAACTCGTTCGCGAGTTGACTTGAAAGGTTCAGGTAAGCAGTAGAGTCAATCGGAAGCGACCGGTTCACCCCGATCGTACCGTGCGAATCAACGAGACTGGGGACGAGTTGAAAATGTCCAACGAGAAAAATTGCGAGTGTTAGTGTAATGTGAATAGCGCCGGCTAAAAGCAACCAGCGCAGTGGATTTGATCGCATTCGACTTGCGGCATTCTACAGAGATGAGCCAGAGATTGCACAGATCAGTGCTCAGCATTGATGTTGGCACGTCAGGCGTGCGGGCCGCGCTGTTTGACGAAGCGGGTACTCAGATCGAAGGCGCGCAGGTTGTGACGCCCCGCGAGCGAGGCGATTTCGTTGAACTCGATCCGGATGCGCTGGTTGACGAGGTAATTAGGACTCTTCACCTGCTATGGGCTCAACAGGGCGTCACGGCCGGAGAGATCAAGGCAGTTGCGATTTCCACGTTTTGGCATAGTTTGCTTGGCGTTGATGAGTCGGGGAAGCCATCGACGAGGCTTTTGACGTGGGCTGACACGCGTGCCGTGCAAGCGGCGAAGGAACTGCGCGCCGAGTTTGATGAACGTGAGATTCATGCGCGCACGGGTTGCCGGTTCCATCCGAGTTACTGGCCCGCGAAGCTGCGCTGGTTGAAAACGGAGCACGCGGAGAGTTTCGCAGCGACACGGCAGTGGCTTGGGTTTGGAGAATATTTGTGTTTGCGTTTGTTTGCTAAAGCCACGGCCAGTGTGTCGATGGCCTCAGCTACTGGCCTGTTTAATC
>DASZDV010000687.1:0-8199 GCA_035941575.1 Pyrinomonadaceae bacterium | reverse complement strand
CAAGTTGTTGCGCAACATGCATCGCTGGGCGGCGCACCTGATGGTGATCACCACCTGGCTGCACATGTTCCGCGTTGTTTTGACGGGTTCCTACAAGCGGCCGCGCGAATTCAACTGGTGCGTCGGCGTCGTGTTGCTGGTGCTGACGCTGCTGCTCTCGTTTACGGGTTATCTGTTACCGGATGATCAGCTGGGTTTCTGGGCGGTAACCGTCGGTACGAACATGGCGCGCGCGACACCGATGGTCGGTCACGAAGGACCGTTCGGACCGCAACTAGGTTTGACCGCTTACAACGACGTGCGTTTCGGATTGCTTGGAGGATCGATCGTCGACTCAAATGCGTTGTTGCGATCCTATATCTGGCACTGCATCGGCATACCGTTGGTCGCGTCAATATTTATGGCGGTGCATTTCTGGCGAATTCGTAAGGACGGCGGCATTTCCGGCCCCGCGCCGATCATGCTTGAGTCCGAGATGAAAGCCGTCAAGAAAAAGTGATGCGAAGATTCCTTAATAAATGGACGCTCCTGGTCGTTGCACTGCTGATCGTGGTGCTCTGGGCAATCAACGTCCAGGATTGGCATCAACTCTGGATGATCTCTTCGGCGCCTGACAACGTGCCGATCGTCGCGATGCTTTTCCTCGTGCCGTTCTTCACGTGGCTGGGCGTCAGGCAGGCGGTGTCCAACGATCGACTGATCAAGGAACTGGAAACGGATCCCAAACTGGCGAAGACGCACCATCGAAAAGTTGAGCCGTGGCGGCCGGGTTGGGCACGGGAGCTTCACGTTTGGCCCTATCTTGTTCGCATTGAATTCCTGGCCACCGTGATCGTCACGGTGGTCCTTTTTGTATGGTCCATCACGCTCAACGCGCCTTTGGAAGAGCCTGCCAATCCGAACCTGACGATGAATCCGTCGAAGGCGCCGTGGTACTTCCTTGGGTTGCAGGAGATGCTTGTTTACTTCGACCCGTGGATCGCCGGCGTGGTGATGCCTTCGATCATCATGATCGGGTTGATGGCATTTCCGTACGTTGACTCAAACCCGCTCGGAAACGGTTATTACACGCTGCGCCAACGTCGCTTCGCGTTATGGATGTTTGGCGCCGGGTTTTTCATGTGGATCGTTTTGATTGTCATCGGCACGTTCATCCGAGGGCCAGGCTGGATCTGGTTCTGGCCAGGCCAGACGTGGGACCACAACGCAGTCGTGTTCGATAAGAACGTAGACCTGCACGATATGATCGCGACCAGCAAGATCGGCAAGGCTCTGTACCTTGGCTTTCTTGCAAACAATCCGTGGAAGTTTATCTTCGGCATGATCGTCGTCACTGGCTTCTACATCGTTGGTGCACTCTTCTTCCACTGGTTGATGACAGTCGACTTCAAAAAGATCCGGTTGCCGCGATCGTTGAAGCTCAGCGAACTTCACAGCGCCTTGTTTCCGAAAAACGAGTTCGAACAGAAGATTCTTCAGCGCACCAGTCTGTTGCAGTACCTGACGTTCCAGTTTTTTGCAGTAAGCGTGTTGTTGGCGTTGCCCATTAAGCTGCTCCTGCGACTGACCTTGACGATCAAGTACGTGTGGGTGACTCCCTGGTTCAACATCTGAGAAAGGCGGAGGGAAGAACATAGTGGCTGATTCTCCAGCACCGGGCGAATCATTAATCAGGAAAGAGCCCGATCTGCCGGCAAACGATCCAATCACCAGCCGTTCGACGAGCGGGTGGATGCTCGTGTCCGCGCTGTTGATGACACTTTCCATAGCCTGGGCGCTATATGATGAAGCGTTTGGCCAGCGGCCATGGAAAGGAATCCAGCGCGAGTTTGTTAGCCGCTATACCCGCTACCTCGACAGCATTAAAGCGAAGTCCGGACAGTCTGAAAAGGACATTAAGGAGAGTCCCGAGTATCAACAACTCCAAGCGGACGTGGAAGCTGCTGAGGGGCAGGTTAAGGATGAGGTTGCGCAGATCGATGGTGAGGTTAGGCGTGTTCAGCGGAAACTGGACGCAGTCACTGAACCGTTTCAGAACCAGCGTGGCCGTTTAACCGTCATCAATTACAACATCGAAACTGCAAACGGTTCGGCAAAGGATCGGTATCGTCGCCAGGCGGACGCGAAGAAGCAGGAGCTCGTCGAAGTTGACCTTCCGTCTGACGACGGCAAGTCCATCACCACGCAGAAGTTTAACTACTCGCAACTCGAAAAACTTTACGAGGAACTCCGCGAACAAAAAGCTGCCGGCCTGGGCCGTAAAGCAGAACTGCTTAAAACGCCTTCCGAGTTAAAGAAGAAGCGCGACGATTATCTTAAGAACCAATTGATCGGACTCGGCCCCGCGCAGATCGAAGGACTTAAGTCGAAAGTAGCCAAGTACGACTATTCGATTCTCGGCCATCAGATCAGTGTTAACGCCTACAACATCGTCGATCGTTGCGAAGTCTGTCACGCAGGCATTAGAGAGCCACTGGAACTGACACCCGCAAACCTTGCACCTGACAAACCAGGCGGTAAGCCGGACAGTCTTGCACGCGCGTTCGTCAGTCATCCGAATAGAGAAATCTTTGCGGTCCACAATCCCGAGAAGTTTGGCTGCTCGAGTTGTCACTGGGGAAACGGACGCGCAACGACCAGCGATATGAAGGGACACGGCCGCCATCGTTTCTGGCTGTGGCCGATGTTCGAGAAGGAGAACACCGAGGCCGGTTGCCAGCAGTGTCACCAGAAAGACCGAGTCACTGATGGCGCTACAACATTGAACCTCGGCCGCGATCTTTTCATGCAGCGCGGTTGCATGGGTTGTCACCGCTACGAAGGTTTCGATCGCGAAACAGACTCGCTCGCGGGCTCGCGTCAACAGATCGGACAACTTGAAGACCAGATTACGGCGAATGAGAAGCAGATGCGCGCCGACACGGAGGCTTCGGGAGACGACAAGCTCAGCGCAGAAGATGCGCAACGGCTGCTGGCCCATGCAGAAAGTCTGCGCGTTACGAACAGTCTTCTCGCGGCCCGCATCGATCAACTGAACCTGCAAACGAAATATCTCATGCAGGACCAGAAGAAAGTTGGTCCAAACTTAAAAGACGTTCGCGTCAAACTGCGCAAAGAGTGGGTTCCCGTATGGCTGGAAAACCCGCAAGGCTTCCGCCCGGGAACGAAGATGCCGACGTTCTGGCGGTTCGCCAGCGGCGAGGACGGCAAAGGCCACATGCGCGACAAGGATGGAGCGGAGCAGATCCAGGCGATTGCTGCGTATCTCTGGCAGGACAGTTTCGACGTTAAACTTCCCGAACAGCAACGCAGTGACGCTGCACACGGCAAACAACTTTTTGAAAGCCGCGGTTGTCTGGCGTGCCACTCGATCGGCGAAGGCGATAACAAGATCGGCGGCGAATTTGCAGCGAACCTCCAGCGCGTCGGCGAGAAAGCTAATTTCGATTACATCGTGCGCTGGATTCACAACCCGCGCGAGCGCGTCGCTCCGTACTGTCCAAAAGAGAAGCGCGATCTAACTCACGAGGACTACGCAAAGAAAGGCTTGCCGTTTGTTTTTGACACTGAATTGCATTCGCGCTGCCCGAACGACGGCGCGGAGTTGCAAGTGCAGAACATGACGGTGATGCCGAACTTCCGCCTGTCCGAGCAGGATTCGCGCGACATCGCAACCTACCTCTTTTCACTTTCATCGCCGCCGAGCTACGCGTCAGCATCTTTCATGGACGATGCGAACCTGAAAGAGAAAGGCCGGTTGCTGATCAAGCAATACGGTTGCGCCGGTTGTCACGAGATTCGCGGCTTTGAAGATGAACAACGGATTGGGAAAGAGTTAACGGTTGAAGGCGCGACGCCGATTGAAAGACTGGATTTTGCGCTTCAGACGAAACATGCGGAAGAGGGAATCGATCCGCTGAAACTTCGCCCAGAAGAGAAGGAAGAGAAGCCGTGGTACAACCACAAGGGTTTCTTCGAACACAAGATCACGCAGCCGTCAATTTACGACGAGGGTAAAGAGAAAGATCCAAAGGATCGCCTGCGCATGCCGCAGCCTTTCTTGAAACCCGAATGGCGTGTCGCGTTGACGACGTTCCTGTTGGGAAGCGTTGGCACGGAAGGCGCGAACGTTCCGGGCTCGCTCTTCTATAACCCGCAGGACCAGCGGCGGCAGGATATTCAGAACGGTTGGTGGGTAATCAAGAAGTACAACTGTATGGGTTGTCACCAGCTTCAGGTGGGCCAGCGATCGGTCGTGATGGACCTGCCGTTCTACCAAACGCCAGAAGGCAAAGATCTGCTGCCGCCGCGTTTGACGAGTGAAGGCGCGCGTGTCGATCCGTCATGGCTGTTGAAGTTCCTGCATGATCCATCACTGAGCGGCGAAAAGACGCCTGAGCAAGCGCGTCAGATCAACGCGCTGGTGGCCCCGAGTCCACAAGCATCGCCATCTGCGAGTGGCGCCGCAAGCGCAACCGCTACCCCGGCGCCAAATCAAGCGGCCAAGTTACCGCCGCAACCGGGACTCGATCGAAACGGCGTGCGGCCGTATTTGCAGTTCCGCATGCCGACGTTCAACTTCTCGCCTAACGAGTTGCAGATTCTGGTGCGCTTTTTCATGGCGATGTCAGGTCAACAGGATCCATACATTAAGGAGCCGTTGCAGCCGTTAAGCGATCAGGAGCGACTTACCGCGCGGCAGATGTTCACTTCGGGAACGCCGTGTTTGAAGTGTCACATCACGGGAGATCCGGCACATGACGCGAAGGCGATCGCACCAAACTTCCTTCTGGCGAGCGAAAGATTGAAACCGGAGTGGACGTTCCGCTGGTTGCTGGATCCGGCGCAGATCAGTCCAGGCACCGCGATGCCGAGCGGACTGTTTCGCAAGGAAGGCGATCGATGGGTAGTTAACCTGCCCAATCCCCCTGCGAGCGCCAATGCTTATCATGACGATCACGCGCGTCTGCTGGTGCGTTACATGTTCCTGATGAGTCCGGCCGAGCAGCAGGCCTTGCTGGCCACGAGTCCGGCAGTGCCGGCTACCGCGGCGCCCGCAGCCACTGCGTCTGGACAACATCACGCGCGCGCGAAGCGGCGAAAGAATAGTTTTCATCACCGGCGAAATGTGTGGCGTGCCGCCATCGGGCGCAGTGCTGCGCGCGTCGTGGTTGAGAGCCGCAGATAACACGGAATCGGCAACGTAGCGCGTTCCGCGTTCATGCGGCTTCCGTGCTACAGTTAATGCGCAAGTATCTTAGTTTGGAGGAACTGCTCAATGAATAAGCAGACAAAAGTCTGGCTTGTGTTATCGATTGCTTTATCTCTACTGGCGCTTGCTTCAGCGTGCGGCGGCAGTAAGACTCCGGATACAAATACGCCTGGAAGCAGTGATACCGCTGCGGCCCCGTACAGCGGTCCAACCGGATCCGTTTCGGGCGTGATCAGCTATGACGGAACACCGCCGGCGCCTAAAAAGATCGACACTGCTGCCGATCCCGTCTGCGGTCAAAAGAATCCGAACCTGGCTACTGACGATACAATCGTGAAGGACGGCAAACTTGCCAACACGTTCGTCTACATTAAGGATGGGACGGTCGAGGGCGGCAAGAAGGTCAGCGAATATGCATGGTCAACGCCGACCACCGCAGTGCAATTGGATCAAAACGGTTGCCACTACGCGCCCCACGTGCTGGGCATCCAGGTCAATCAGAAGATCAGCATCACGAACAGCGACGCTACGCAACACAACATTCACCCGACGCCGAAAAACAATCCCGAATGGAACCAGACGCAACCCAACGGCGCGCCTCCAATCGAGAAGAGCTTCAATCGTGCGGAAATTCTGATTCCGGTGAAGTGCAATCAGCATCCGTGGATGAAAGCCTACATCGGCGTGATGAGAACTCCGTTCTTCGCTGTTAGCAGCGCCGACGGCACGTTCGAAATCAAGGGAGTGCCGCCAGGTAAATACACTGTCGTTGCCTGGAGAGAGGGCGGCGCAAACGGAACAGAAAAGACGTTGGAAGTTACGGTGCCAGCGAATGGCGCGGCCAAAGCTGACTTTTCTTTCGGCGGAGCTGCGACGACGTCGCTGACTCCATCACTGAAGATGATGCCCGCGCTCGAATTTCCGATGATGCATTAGTCATTTTCGATTGTTGATTGCCGATTGCCAATTTAGCGCAATCGGCAATTGGCAATTGGAAATCGGCAATTATGAAGGGTCTTAATCGATTTGCCATCCTCGTCGCTTGCGCGACGTTTTTCTTAATCATCGCCGGAGCGTTGGTTACCAGTCATGACGCAGGGCTGGCAACCGAAGACTGGCCGCTGTCCAACGGTCAGGTGTTTCCAAAGATGGTAGGTAACCTGTTTTGGGAACACGGCCATCGCATGATCGCGACGACCGTCGGCATGCTGACCATCGCGCTGATGATTTACATCCTCGTCAAAGAAAAAAGACGATGGGTTAGACGGCTCGGAGTTTTCGCTCTTCTTGCCGTCATTGCGCAAGGACTCCTGGGTGGACTAACAGTCAAGCTGCTGTTGCCGCTGCCTGTTTCTACCGCTCACGCAACACTCGCGCAGCTCTTCTTTTGTATAACCGTCAGTCTTGCAGTGTTCACATCGCGAAGCTGGATTGAGGCGCCACCCCTGGCGCACGAAGAGAAGGGAACTCTTCCGCTGCGTTACCTGTGCACGACTGCGTTAGTGACGATCTTTCTTCAGCTAATCATCGGGGCGACCTTGCGTCACTCGGCGACGTGGGACCAGCACCTACCAACGGAATTGATTCTCGCTCATATCGGTGGCGCGCTGGCGGTCGTCATTGCGCTCGGCACTGCAACACTGACTGTGATGCGGCGTCATAAAAGCGAGACGTTCTTAACGCGGCCGGCAATGCTCGCGATGGTGCTGCTGGTTGTTCAATTGTTTCTTGGCCTCGCCGCGTACATGACGAGATTGGCGTCGCCAAACGATCCACAACCTTTGAATCCAATGATTGGCATCACCGTGGCGCACGTGGCGTGCGGCGCGCTGGTGTTCGTCACCACCATTGTGCTGACATTGCGAACCTTCAAAGTCTTGCCGGCAAGCGATAGTGCGCTCGAGCTTCGCGAGACTTCACGAGTTGTAGGTACTTAATGGAAGAGTTTGCTATCGATTTACGTACGCCGGCGGTCGAGGTCATCGAGCCTTCGCGTCTTTCGTTTCGCGAGCGCGCCAGTGCTTACGCCGAGCTGACCAAGCCGCGGATTACGTTCCTGATTGTTTTAACCTCGGCAGCGGGGTTCGCACTCGGCTCGCCTGGTCGAATCGATTATGTCGCACTGTTGAGCGCGTTGTTCGGAATCGGTCTCTTGTCGTCAGGAATCGCAACGCTCAACCAGTATGCAGAACGCGACCTCGACGCCCTCATGCGCCGCACCGCAAACCGGCCTCTACCCGCAGGCAAACTTGCGCCGTGGGAGGCGCTTGCGTTTGGCGCAGCAACGACGATTGCAGCCGAGGCGTACCTGCTTGTTTTTGTAAATCCATTGACCGCGCTGCTCGGACTGACGGTCATTGCCGGATATCTTTTCGCTTACACGCCACTGAAAACACGGACATCGCTTTCAACGCTGGTGGGTGCATTTCCAGGCGCGGTGCCGCCGTTGATTGGTTGGACCGCCGCGCGTGGTAGCGTCAGTCTTGAAGGCTGGGTGCTGTTTGCGATCTTGTTTCTCTGGCAGTTTCCACACTTCCTGGCAATCGCCTGGATGTATCGCGAAGATTACGGCCGCGCTGGAATCCTGATGTTGCCGGTGGTCGAGCCGAACGGTCGCGTGACCGCGCAACAGATCGTTGTTTACACGTTAATGCTACTGCCGGTGAGTCTTCTTCCGGTGGCTCTCGGCATGTCGGGCAAGGTTTATCTGTATGGGGCCATAGTGCTGGGACTGCTTTTTCTCTACAGCAGTCTGCGCGCCGCATTCTCAATGTCGCGGCAGCAAGCGCGCCGCTTGCTTTTGGCTTCCGTTCTCTATTTGCCGCTCCTGTTTATCTTGATGGTTTTGAATGGTAGATAGGCCACAGATTTCTGTGGCCACTCACTACTCCAAAAGGAGATGTAACCGATGGGACGAGTTCTTGCGGTTATTATCTGGATCATAACACTGCTGTCAGTGCTCCTTTTTGTGAGCGGGAAATGGTGGC
>DASZDV010000686.1:0-4384 GCA_035941575.1 Pyrinomonadaceae bacterium | reverse complement strand
TATGGACCACGCGCAGATCACGCGCAACTATTCGCCTGATTCGGAGGCTTACCGGCTTTATCTCCAGGGCCGTTACAACTGGAACAAGAGAACTGTCGATGGTCTTCAGAAAGGGATTCAGTATTTTGGGCAGGCGATCATACGCGACCAGGACTATGCACTCGCCTATGCGGGCCTGGCTGACTGCTACCTTTTGCTGAACGTTTACAATGTTGCGTCGGCGAACGACTCGTATCCGAAAGCTGAAGCAGCGGCGAACAAAGCGCTAACCATCAACTCGAATCTTGCAGAAGCGCACACGGCACTCGGATTCGTCATGTATCGCTATCATTTGAAGTGGGCCGAAGCCGAGCAACACTTTCAGAAAGCGATCGCTCTCAGTCCGAGTTATGCTACGGGCCACCAGTGGTACGGCAGTTATTTAGCCGCGATCGGACGGCTCAACGAGGCTGTTACAGAAGGACGCACGGCTCACGAACTCGAACCGTTTTCGTTGACGATCTACAGCGACTATGTGCGTAGTCTTTATTGGGCCGGCCAGCTGGACCAGGCGCATCGCGAAGCACTGAAATTGTTAGAGATGGATCGCGCCTTTCCGCGCGCGCAGTACGAATTGGGATTGGTGCTGGAGGCGGAGGGCAGGTTCGACGAAGCGATCACGGCGTTTCGCAACGCCTTGAAGGGTTCACCCGATAACGTGGCCGCGTTAACTGCGCTTGGCCATGCGCAGGCGATGGCCGGTAAGAAAGCGGATGCGGAAAGAGCGATTGCGAGGTTGCAGGAACTTTCGAAGCAAGAGTATGTCTCTCCTTTTCAAACTGCGGTAATCTACGCTGGTTTAGACAATCGGAAAGCGGCGCTGGAATGGCTCGAAAAATCGCGTGAGGAACGGTTCAACTGGTTGCCCTTCGTGCAAGTGGATCCGGTCTTTAAGAACCTGCGTTCTGAAGCGAAGTTCATCGAGCTTTCAAAGAGTCTAGGGTTGCCAACAAACTAACCACGGAAAAAACGGATGACACAGAATATGGATCTTTCACGGCGGCAGTTCGTCTTGAGCTCCGCGATGGTGAGCGTCGCGGCTTTAATAAATCCACGAAATCTTTTGGGACAGTCGGCGGCAGTTCAGCCACTATTTGCGCGACTCGATGAGTACATCGCGCGGCACATGCGCGAGACGGGCGCGCCGGGTTTGACGCTCGCGCTTGCGAATCGCGACGGTTTGATTCGAGTCTCGACTTACGGCTTTGCAGACACGAAAGCAAAGGCGCGCGTCGTTCCTGAGACGATGTTTGAGATCGGCTCGATCTCGAAATCGTTTGTCGCGTTGGCGTTGTTGCAATTGCGCGACGAAGGTAAGTTGGATCTGAACAAGCCCGTCGTCGAGTACCTGCCGTGGTTGAAGATCAACTCCAAGTTTGACCCTATCACAACGCACCACCTGCTCAATCACACTGCCGGACTACCCGGAGCACCGTTGCTGCTCGATGCTCTGTTGCACGAACTCTGGACGGCGTACGCGCCCGGCAAGCGTTTTCTCTATTCAAACACCGGCTACAACATTCTCGGTTTTCTGATCGAAGCGATCGACAAGCGACCGTTCGCGGACGCGATGCGAGCACGCATGCTTACGCCGTTGGCGATGACGGCAAGCGCTCCAATTATCAGTAACGATCTTCGTTCGCACATGGCGGTTGGGTACGAGCCGCTCAGCGAAGGCCGGCCCTTTGCGGTCGGGAGCCCGATTGCCGAAGCGCAATGGCTCGAAGTGGATATCGCGGCTGGAAGCGTTGCGTCCACGCCCGCGGACATGGCGAAGTACATACGCATGCTGTTGAATCGCGGTGCGCTACCGAAGGGACGTTTGGTTTCGGAAGATGCGTACACGCTGTTTACGAAGCCTGCGATCAACTCGCCGTTTCGTGGTGAGCCGGCGTCCTACGGTTATGGTGTGTGGGTCAGCGATATCGAAGGTCACACACGACTGCGTCACACCGGCGGTATGGTGGCTTTCAGTTCGTCGATCGACGTGGATGTTACAGCGGGCGTCGGTGCTTTTGCGTCCGTGAACGCGAATCTTCGTGGTTATCGTCCGGTGGCAGTAACGAAGTATGCAGTTGAACTATTCAACGCGTCTCTTGCCGGTAGAGCTTTGCCCGATGCGCCCGCGCCCGTGCCGCCACCGGACGAAGTGAAGAACGCCGCTGATTATGACGGCGTTTACACGTCACCGGACGGAAAGAAACTCGAGTTCCTCGCCGAAGGAGACAAGTTGATCCTGCTGAACAACGGTAGAAAGATCGTGCTCGAGCGCGCGGGCGGCGATCGTTTTATCGTAAAGCACCCGGCGTTTGATCTTTACGTTCTTGGTTTCGTTCGCGAGAACCAGCTGGTGACGCAAGCATTTCACGGACCGGATTGGTTTATGGGAGCGCGTTACACTGGTCCGAAGACGTTTGAAGTACGCAAAGAATGGGAAGGCCTCGCGGGCCATTACTACAACGACAGTCCATGGTACGGCGACACGCGCATCGTGATGCGCAAGGGCCAGCTTTACGTCGACGGCACGCAGGCGCTCGTGCCACGCGGCGATGGAAAGTTTGGCATCGGCGATCCGGAGGCGCCGGATTGGATCTCGTTTGAATCGATTGTTGATGGGCGCGCGATGGTGCTGAACTACTCGGGAATCATATCCCGGAGGATGTTCACACCTTAGTTGCTTATTCTGTAGAGATGCGTGGCGCTGCGGATGAAGAATGAGTTGTGTGAGACGGCCATCGACGCGAGGGTTGGGCCGTTGAGTTCGTTTGTCGCGAGGTGCTTCAACTGCCTGCCGGGCTCGATAACGATCGAGACGCCTTCTTCGCTCAGGAAATAGATGCGGCCGTCGGCGTAAATCGGAGACGCGGAATAGTTGCCGTCGAGTCTCGCACGCCAGAGTTCCTCGCCTGTTTTGGCGTCGATGCAGGTTGCGATGCCGTTGTCAGTGACGATGTACAACTCGTTGCCGACGAGTAGCGGTGAAGGGGTGCGCGGTATCCCGCGATCGAGCTTCCAAACTATCTTCGACTTCGTCACATCTCCGTGGCCGTCGACCCGCACGGCCAAAAGCGACGGTTCCTGAAACCCACTGCAAATAAAAACGAGATCATGCCCGTAAACAGGGCGCGGCACGTTTGAAAACCCTTCGCCGTACTTGACGCGCCAGATCTCTTTGCCGGTCCGCGGCTCGTAGGAGATGGCTTGAAACGCGCCGGGGCTAATCACCTGATCGCCGCCTGGCAGGTTAACGATCAACGGCGTCGTGTAAGCCTGGTAACCCTCGCGTGTCTTCTTCCAGCGGACTTTGCCAGTGGCCTTCTCGAGCGCGACTACAAACTGTTGTTCGAGTCCATCGCAGCTAATAATTAACAGGTCATCGTAAATCACCGGCGAGCCGCCTGGGCCATGCTGGCCGTTGTCATATTCGAGTTTGGTTTTCCACACCACCTCGCCCGATTGTGTAATGCACGCGGTTCCGTAAGCGCCAAAGTGAAGATAGATGCGATCGCCGTCAATCACCGGCGTGGGCGAAGCGAAACTGTTCTTCTCGTTCGTCAACTTGGGCGACTTCAAACGAAAGATTTCAACGTCCTTTTGAATCGCGCCCGTGTTTACGTCAACAGAGACTGCACGTAGCGACCGTCCTTCTTCAGTTGCCGTTGTGAGCCAGATGCGGTCGCCTTGAACGACAGGCGAGGACCAGCCGCGCCCGGGAATCGCAACCTTCCAGCGGACGTTCTTCGTTTCGCTCCACGTTAGTGGAAGGTTTTGCTCTTTGGAAACACCTTGGCCCGTTGGACCACGGAATTGCGGCCAGTCCTCTCCCAAGCTGAGGATAAGCAACAGGAGGACTGCTATACGTGTCATCTGTGTTTATCTGTGGCTTTACATCAACAACGACTCAACGCGATGCGCGTGGACCATCTCTTCACACGGCGACCACGCGAAGACTGTGAAGCGTCCGTCCTGCGACGCGACGAGCGCGAGCGCGTCGCGTTGATCGTAAACGAATTGCGCGGCGGAAAGATGTCTCGTGCCGCCATGTTCAGTTGGCTGGACGACGATGCCAACGTTGCCGACGACAGGTTCTGTGATCACCCATTTATCAACGGGCTGCGCTCCGTCCTTGCGTTTAATCTTAGCGCCGAACGCGACCACCTCGTACTGCTCGTTGATCACGGTTGCACCATCGACGGCGGTGAGTCCCGCGATCGTATCGACTGCGCGGCGCAACGCATTCACCCACGACCGGCGATTCTCGTGATGAACCGTAGGTTCGGTACGTACGAGCTCCGAAAGCGAGGAGAACGCAGGCGCGACCGTGTAGACAATTGGCTGCACGATC
>DASZDV010000685.1:0-5489 GCA_035941575.1 Pyrinomonadaceae bacterium | reverse complement strand
ACGCCGTCAGCAACAAGAAAGCAGCCGTAATCGGTGACCGAAACATCGCGGAAGATCGTGTTCTCCGGCTTCACGTCGCATGAATAAGTTGAGTTGTCGAACGTCGTGTACTTTTTGATGATCACAGGACGTTGAATTGATCCGCCACCGAATACCTGAACGGAAGTGGTGTTCGGATCGTCTTGCGCTTGCTGGATCGCCTCTGCAAGTTGGTGAGATGAAGCGACCCTCATCGCGCGTCCCGCCGGCCGCCGAGGAATGTAGGAGTTGACGTTGATATTGGGCGTCGGCGCGGGAGTTTGCGCGAAAAGAAAAGTCTCAAACGTTAAGAGCGCGAAGACCGTCAGAGCTAAGCGAATAAACATCGTTCGGGCAACCTTTGGTGCGAGTATTTAATTCTCCACAACAGTGATACTTTAGCCGCGCATTTGACGCGTTGGCTAACAGATTCCTTGCGTTAAAGATCTAATTTCTGAAAAGGACCATCCCTCATGCGTAAACTCTCTCATTTGTTGCTTACCACAGTCGCTCTCGTTGTACTTGGTGTCTCAACTTTTGCGCAGCAGCCGTTTAAGAAAGACGAGTTTATGGCGCGCAGGGCGAAGCTGTTTGAGAAGATCCCCGATGGCATTGCCGTGATTTTCGCGGCCAGAAACCAGTTCTATCCAGTCAAGTTTCGTCAGGCGCCGGACTTCTACTATCTGACCGGAATCGAAGAACCAGGCGCGGTACTCGTCATGGTTGGATCGAACAAGGCGTCGTTCTTGTTTGTGCCGCGGCGTTCTGAGGGACAGATTCGTGCTGAAGGTCCCGGTATCTGGCAAATGCAGAAACCGGAAGACGTTTATGGCGTGACGAGGGTGCAACAGATTGAAGAGTTTCTTCCGATGCTCCAGTTTTTTCCGCAACGCGCTAAGAAGCTCTACATGATTATGGGGTCGCAGGGAAACGTTCAGAATGCGCGCGAGGAGCTCGACTACTATGAGTCGCTTGAATTGTCGCAATCGATCTTCGGCGGCGTCCCTGATTCGAAGAAAGCGGTCACTATCATTCAGCAGATGGTCCCGCAACTCAGTTTGCAAGCTTTGAATCCGTTGTTGGATGAGATGCGCTGGATTAAGACGCCTTATGAGATCGAGTTGATTCGCAAGAGTTCGGAGATCGGCGCTGAAGGCGTCAAGGAAGCGATGAAGGGAACGCGAGCTGGAATGTACGAGTATGAGATCGAGGCTGCGGCTCGATTTGTTTATACGAAGCGCGGCGCGCGTGGCGATGCTTTCAGGCCAATCGTTGCTTCTGGTCCAAACACGTTGATACTCCACTACTCCGCAAACAATCGACAAATGAAAGACGGCGACGTGGTCTATATGGATTATGGCGCCGACTATGAATACTACAATTCTGATATCACTCGGACGTGGCCCGTTTCAGGTCGTTTCACGTCTGACGAGGAGAAGATGTACCGGTGCATACTCGAAGCACGTGACGCGATCATTGCGGCTATGAAACCGGGAGTGACGATCAGTCAGCTAAAAGACGTTGCTGAGGGAGTTTATAAGAAACACGGATTTGGAAAAGAGTTCCAGGCACTCGGAAGGTATATCGGGCATACGATAGGAATTTCAACGCATGATGTTAATCCGCCTGACCGAGATCGTCCGCTCGAAGCAGGTGTTGTGTACAACGTCGAGCCGCTGCTTGAGATTCCAGGAAAAGTTCACATGCGACTCGAGGACACGGTATTAGTGACGCCAACTGGCGCAATTAACATGACAGCCGGTGCACCCGCAGGCCTCGACGAGGTCTACGCGCTTATTCGTCAGAAGCCACTCAGCGTCACTCCGTAAATGCAAGTAACATGACTCGCCACCGTTTCTCGCAGCGGCTTCGCCGCCCGATGTGAGGCGAGGCTACGCCTCGCCGGAAGCTGCGAGTTAACGAATGGGCTATGCCCCTCGTCTGGGCTTTGCCCCAATCAGTCTTGGCCAGAGGCCATACCAGGGGCGTAGCCCGAGAACCTTGTAAGAGCGTCTACGGCGAGGCAGAGCCTCGCCTCACATCAGGCGGCGAAGCCGTTGCGCGAAAAGTTCTGAGAGGCCTCACATCAGGCGGCGAAGTCGTTGCAGGGGAGAGTTGAGCCACACGATCACGCGCGGTAGAGCCAGGCGTTTGAGGTTGCGGCGGAGCTTTCATGGTAACCGCCGAGGATCAGAACTTTACCGTTTCCTAAGCGCGTCGCCGTCGCAAACAAGCGCAGCGTTTCGAAGTCGCCCGCCGCATTAGCGAATGTGTTTCGCGACGGATCGAAGACTTCCGCTCGATTCGCACCGCCTGCAACCAGGACTCGTCCATCACTCAACAACACCGCCGTGCCCTGAAGCTTGTAACGCGGCGAGTTCATATTTCCGGTAGCTGTAAAAGTTTTTCGTGCGGGGTCGTAAATTTCAGCGCTCGTATAAGCACCGTTTCCGTCGCGTTGGTCCGAACCACCGAGGATGAGCACTCGTCCATCCGCTAGCAACACAGCTTCATGCTTGTGGCGTATCACCGTCATGTCGCCTGCGGCTGTGAACCGGCCAGACTGAGGGTCATAGATCTCCGCCGACGAGTAGATCGTGATTGACGGCCGTCTGCCTCGATGACCACCGGCAATCAGGACATTTCCGTTCGGGAGTAAAGTCGCTGTGTGAGACTCACGCGCGGCGAGCATGTCGCTAGTCGGAGTAAAGGTGTTAGTAGCCGGGTCATAAACTTCGGCGCTTGCAAGAAATGTCCATCCCACACCAACGCCGCCGGCAAGCAGGACTTTCCCGTTTTGCAAGAGAGTTGCCATATGACCACTTCGAGCAGCGCTCATTGCGCCCGCCGGAGTAAAACGGTTCGTTGCAGGATCGTAAAGTTCAGCGCTCGCAAGATAGTTTCCGTTGTAACCACCCGCGATCAGCACCTTTCCATTCGAAAGCAGAGTCGCGGTGTGTCCTGCGCGCGCGACGCTCATGTTGCCCGCAGCCTTGAAAACTTCCGCCGCGGGATCAAAAAGTTCTGCGCTAGTAAAAGTGTTGCCACCAGTAAACCCACCTGCAATTAAAACACGGCCGTCAGGAAGTAACGTTGCTGTGTGCGCTGCCCGGCGCTCAGTCATATCGCGAATGCGACTGACAGTTCCGTTACGGCGTTGCTCTCCATTCGCGTCAGTAATGTTTAATCCACAGCCAGCCACAACCGTGACAAGCGTTAGCCACAAAACTACAAGTAATGTTGTTCGGTTCTTCTTCATCACGCCCCCTTTAACTCTTGGACGTATCGGACCCAACTTTTCTTCCAAAAATGGCGCGATTATTCCTTGTGCGGCCACTGAAAGCACAACGTGTAACCATCCGGATCCTTCAGATACACCTGCTTCGAGCCCCACGGAACAATCTTTGGTTTATCCACATCGACACCATGCGCCAGCAGATGTTCATACGCCCCATCGACGTCCGGGCAACTAAAGTAAAGGCATGTGTCACCGTGCGCTGCTATATCGGCAGGATTGGGCTGCGCGGGTCGATCGTCCTGCTCGTAAGCAGTGTTAAGCATCATTTCGGTGTCGTTCAGCCGCAACAATCCCCAGTCAAACTGATCGCCCTCGCGCGGCGTCGTCGTCTGAACGATTTCAAAACCAAGCACGTCGCGGTAGAAACGAACCGCTGCCGGCATGTCGAAGACTTGTATTAGAGTCATAACTCCGCGAACTTCAATCGTCATGAACCAACCTCCCTCCAAAATCTGATTGTTTCAAAACACTTTCCCGTGGTGTTAACCTAGTTGAACCTGTCGAGCAACTTCCAACCATGCACAGGAGAATCATCATGAGACAAGTGACCCGGATTGTCCTACTCGCCTTGCTGCTGCAAGTTACGGTTGCATCCCCGTTCGTAGTTCTCGCCCAAACACGAAAGCCTGTCGCAACTGCAAGCGCCACCCAATACAAGGAAGCGCTAAAGCAATTTGACGATTTTGTCGCTAACCAGATGAAGTTCGACAAAACCCCGGGCTTAACGATCGGTTTTATAAAGGACGGTTTCGTGTGGGTCAAAGGATACGGATTCGCCGATCTCGAAAACAAAGTGCCCGCCAAACCTGAATCAGCCTACAGGCTCGCGTCGGTGACAAAGTCAATGACGGCGGTCGCCATCATGCAACTGGTTGAGAAGAAAAAGATCGACCTCGACGCTGAAGTGCAAACCTACGTTCCTTATTTTCCAAAGAAGCAGTGGCCGGTGACCGTGCGCCAGGTGTTGGGCCACCTCGGCGGGATCAGTCACTACAAGAACGCCGATAAGGAACTGCATATCAAAGAGCACAAGCCGACACGCGACGCCATTGCGATCTTTCAGGATTTCGATCTCGTAGCAGAACCGGGCACGCGCTACAACTATTCGAGTTACGGTTACAACCTTCTCGGCGCGATCGTCGAAGCAGCCTCGGGCATGTCTTATGGCGATTACATGAAGCAAAACGTGTGGGGCCCGGCCGGCATGACCGACACACGGATGGACGATCCCACAGACGTGATCCCAAATCGTGTGCGTGGATATCGCTTGGTAAACGGTCAGGTCAAGAACTCAGAGTTTGTGGATATCAGCAGTCGTTTCGCCGCCGGCGGAACACGTTCGACTGTCCCCGATTTGCTGAAGTACGCGAAGAGCATCATGGAAGGACGACTTCTCAGCAGCGACGCGATGATCACGGCGACGACTTCGATGTCCACAAGCGAGGGAAGGCTCACAAATTACGCGATGGGTTGGGATACAACACCGTCTAGCGGGCGCTACTTACTGGTTCACTCCGGCGGTCAACAGGAAACCACCACACTGCTTTATGTTCTGCCAGATCGTAATTTCGCTTTAGCGATCGGCATGAACTTCGAAAGCGGAAACCCTGGCGTCTACCTCGATCGTCTGTTTCAACTCGTCACCGGAACGCCCTTGGTTCTTCAGTCCTACTCAGCCGACCGCGCGAAAGCTTCTCTGGTTGACGCGATCAACAACACTTTCAATTACGGCCTGGCGTATTACGAACACTTCGGAAAACCGATGACCACGGACGCGAGCGAGATCGCCAAGGCGTTCACTTATTTTAATGACGCTGTTGACCTCGCGAAGATCAAAGCAAACCCACAAGATGCGACGAAGAAGATTCGCGAGGGCGCTCATCCGGTAGCGCAACAAGCGTTCACGAAAGTCGGGTCGTACATGGCTGCGAAGATTGCGGAGAAATACGGCGCAGCAAAACTAGATTCTTACGCGGCGCTCGGCGGTCTGGCTTTTGCAGAAGACTTTCTGGCAATTTCTGCCACGGACTTTCAGCCCAGTGCAGAGCTGAAAACGGCAGTTGCTGAACTCGCACGCGATTGGCGCCGTACCAATACGGACTACATTCAGAAGCTTGCGCTTACCACCGCCAGCGATCTCGACGTCGTTGGAAAAAACTTACGTGAAACTTTC